>NZ_JAFMPL010000004.1:0-222265 GCF_019038455.1 Nocardia noduli | reverse complement strand
GAAGGCGGCGCGCGCGCTGGCGAAGACCGCCGCGGTGGAGAACGGGCTGAACGGCCCGCTCGCCAGCGCGAGGGCCAGTTCGCCGAGCACCCACCCGAAGGAGATGTAGAAGTTGAGTTTGGCGGCCGTCAGCAATCCGGTCGCGGACGGGCCGAACAACCGGCCCCGCCGCCGGTCGCCGCGCAGGACCGGCTCGGCGCCCCGCCGAAGCTGACCAAGAACGGGCTGCGCGTGTTCGCGCTCGGCGGTATCGGCGAGATCGGCCGCAATATGACGGTCTTCGAATACGGCGGCAAACTGCTCATCGTCGACTGCGGCGTGCTCTTCCCCGAGGACCAGCAGCCCGGTGTCGACCTGATCCTGCCCGACTTCCGGCCGATCGAGAACCGGATGGACGACATCGTCGCCATCGTGCTCACCCACGGCCACGAGGATCACATCGGCGCGGTGCCGTTCCTGCTGCGCATGCGTTCGGACATCCCGGTGCTCGGCGCCAAGTTCACCCTCGCCCTCGTCGCCGCCAAATGCCGTGAACATCGGCTGCATCCCAAGCTCACCGAGGTCGTGGAGGGTGAGACCACCATCCACGGGCCGTTCGAATGCGAGTACTTCGCGGTCAACCACTCGATCCCGGACGCGCTCGCCGTCGCCATCCGCACGCCCGCCGGTGTCGTGCTGCACACCGGCGACATCAAACTCGATCAGCTGCCGCTCGACGGCCGCCTGACCGACCTGGCCGGATTCTCCCGGCTCGGCGACGAGGGTGTCGACCTGTTCCTGGTCGACTCGACCAATGCCGAGGTCCCGGGTTTCGTCACCCCGGAGCGCGAGATCGGCGGTGTGCTCGACACCGTGATCGGCAAGGCCAAGCATCGCGTCATCGTCGCTTCCTTCGCCAGTCACGTGCACCGCATCCAGCAGGTCGTCGACGTGGCCCAGAAGTACGGGCGCCGAGTGTGTTTCATCGGCCGCTCGATGGTGCGCAATATGCAGATCGCGCAGGATCTCGGCTACCTGACGGTGCCCGACAACGTGGTGGTCGACCTCGATGTGGCCGCCACGCTGCCCGGCGACCGGCTGGTCCTGATCTCCACCGGTTCGCAGGGCGAACCGCTGTCGGCGCTGTCGCGGATGGCGCGCGGCGATCACCGTCAGATCCACATCCGCCCCGACGATCTGGTCGTGCTGGCCTCCTCGCTGATCCCCGGCAACGAGAATTCGGTATTCGCCGTCGTCAACGGTCTGGCCCGGCTCGGCGCGACGGTCATCACCCAGCAGAACGCGAAGGTGCACGTCTCCGGTCACGCGTCCGCCGGTGAACTGCTCTACCTGTACAACGCGGTGCGCCCGACCAATGCCATGCCCGTGCACGGCGAATGGCGTCATCTGCGCGCCAACGCCGCGCTCGCGATCGCGACCGGCGTGCCCGAGGAACGGGTCGTGCTCGCCGAGGACGGCGTCGTGGTCGACCTGGTCGACGGGATCGCCTCGATCGTCGGCCGGGTCCCGGTCGGTCACGTCTACGTCGACGGCCTTTCGGTCGGCGATGTCGGCGAATCGACACTGTCGGATCGCCTCGTGCTCGGCGAGGGCGGATTCATCTCGATCACCGTCGCGATCGACTCGACCACCGGAAAGGCGGTCAGCACACCGGAAGTCAGCGGACGCGGTTTCTCCGACGATCCGACCGCGCTGACCGCGGCGGCCGAACTCGTCGAGGCCGAACTGCTGCGCTTGGCGAGCGAGGGCGTCACCGAGACCCACCGCATCGCCCAGGGCGTGCGCCGGGTGGTCGGGCGCTGGGTCGCCGACACCTACCGCCGTCGTCCGATGATCGTGCCGACCGTCATCGGAGTCTGAGTACCCGAACCGCGAAAAGGCGCCGGAGCCACAGGCTTCCGGCGCCTTTCGCGTGCGCTACCTGGCTTGGCAGGCCGCCGAATCGAGTTTCGCCGCCCGCACGATATTGCAGGTGAACAGGTTCGACACCTTCCACTGATCGTCCTGCGCGACGAATTCCACGAAGGCGTCCCGCACCGGTTTACCGTCGATCGTGACGTCGGCGTCGGCTTTCAATTTCCCGTCGACGGGATTCTGCACGCCGGTGATCGTCACCTTCACGTTGTTACGTTCGGCGGCGTCGACGAGTTTGTCGACCAGTTGCGGATCCCGTTCGGCATCCTGCACCCACGCGGTCTTCTCTTCGGCGCCGACCGTCGGATCGAATGCCCGGTTGATACGGGTATTGAGTTCCTCGGCCGTCGGTTTCGCCAGATTCGGCGGCGTGGTCGAGGTCGGCGCCTCGCCCTCGATGAGCGCGTCCTGGCTCTTACCCGATTCGAAGTTGTTCGCGGCCGAGGTGGTGGCGGGCGACGCGCCGGATTCCCCGCCGTCGGAGGAGGAACAGGCTGCGAGGCTCACGGCCGCGCCGATGGTGAGTGCGGCCACGACGGCGCGCACAGAGCGAAGTTTCACGAAATTCCCCTGGTGTGAAAGTAATTCGCCGCACCCGGAACGGGCGGCGATCGGCGGTGTCAGCTCGAGTAGCCCTGTGTGCAGCGCCAGTTCACGACGTAGCCGCCGTAGACGCGCGAGAGGGCGGTATCGCGTGCCGCCGGGTAATTGCTGCTCGACGCGCTGCTCCAGTGCGTCCTGGACCTGGCGAGCACCCCGCACCCGTTACGCCAGGAGATACTCACCGAGCAACCGGGACCGCAGGAGTTCACCGCGTTGATCTCGGCCGCGTTGTAACTGCCGTAATTGTTGCTGATGCTGTATCGGCCATTGCTGCCGACGGCGATCGCGCCGTAGAACCCGGCCTGGGCTTGCGCGGCGGGCGCGGCGGTCGCCAGCGCCACGCCGACCGCCGCTACCGCGACGGCCGTCGTGAGAAAATTCTTCACGGAATCGAATGCCCCTTCTCATCGAATGTCCATTCCCCGATGGACCACGTGACAACGTACAGTTCCCGCGTCCGGCCTGACAACCGAGTGAATCTTCACCGTGAGCGTGTTCGGGGCTGCCTTTACCGTGGGCCATCCGATATGTTCGGCAGGTGAATATGGCGCAGCGAGAACGTCGGGATCTGGTCGAGACGATGTCCGCGGTCGGCCCCGACGCGCCGACCCTGTGCGGGACGTGGACGGTGCGAGACCTCGCCGCGCACTTGATCGTTCGCGAGCGCCGCCCGGACGCCTCGCTCGGCATCATGCTGAAACCGTTCGCCGGATATCTCGAATCGGTGCAGAACAAGGCCGCCGCGAAACCGTTCGACGACCTGCTGGAACTCGTCCGCACCGGCCCGCCGCTGTGGTCGCCGCTGAAGCCGATCGACGCCGTGGCCAATCTCGGCGAGATGTTCGTCCACCACGAGGACGTGCGTCGGGCCGCGCCCGGCTGGGAGCCGCGTCGACTCGACGCGGACGACGAGACCGCCCTGTGGAACATGGTCCGACGGATGGGCCGCGCGGCCTACCGCAAATCGCCGGTCGCGGTGGCCCTGGAGACCCCGGACGGTCGGCAGGCACAGGTGAAGAAGGTCCAGGGACCCGTCGTGACGCTGGTCGGCGCGCCGTCGGAACTGGTGCTGCACGCCTTCGGTCGCGATCAGGTGCGCATCGAGACGCGTGGTGAGCCCGAGGCCGTACGCGCGGTACTCGAGCTCGATCGGTCCATCTAGCCGCCGATAGGGCCCTCTTCCGGGGCTCGAGGCGCGTGATACCTGTGTTGCGGATGGTCGCAGCGGTGCGTTTGCGGCTAGCCTGAGTCCATGGCAGGTAAGCCCCGCAGCACCACGTCGTCCAGTGCGCGGGCGGGAGCGGCCCGGGGGAGGGCAGGCGCGGCTCGGCCACGCACGGCCGCACCGCGCCGCGGAACCGCACCGAACGGGCGTGCCACCCCGGCGCGACGCCCCGCCCCGAGGGCGGCGACCCGCGCGTCCAATCGCGCGTCGAACACCGCCCCGCTGGCCGTGGTCAGCCGTGCCATCGGCAGCGGCTGGACCATGATCGCGCGCGGGGTCGGCGCGGCGACGCGAACGTTGAGCAAGGCCGGAGAGATCGAGCACGGTCACCGGCGCGACGGGATCGCGCTCGCGTTGATCGCGCTCAGCGCCGTCATCGCGGCCGCGGTCTGGCTGTCGGCGGGCGGTCCGGTCGGACACTGGGTCGACGAAGGCATCCGCGCCGTCTCCGGGTCCGCCTCGGCCGCACTGCCGTTCGTCGCCTGCGGCATCGCCGTGATCCTGATGCGCACCGAGCCGCGCCCGGAGATCAGGCCGCGCCTGGTACTGGGCGGGTTGCTCGTCGGTCTGCCGCTGCTGGGCATCTGGCATCTCGCGGCGGACGCCCCCGGTGACGCGCACGGTCGTTCGCGCGCCGCCGGTTTCATCGGTTTCGTGGTCGGCGGCCCGCTGGCGGGTGGACTCACCGCGTGGCTGGCCGTGCCGATTCTGTTGCTGGCCATCGTCTTCGGCGTGCTGCTTCTCACCGGCACCACCGTCCGCGAGGTGCCGCAGCGGTTGCGCGAGTATTTCGGCACCGCGAGCGGTGGCGACGAATACGGCGAATACCAGGGTGAACAACTCGAATTCGATCCGGCGAACTACGACGCCGAAGGATTCCCGGTCGGCCGAGGCCGCACACGCAAGCGCGGCCGGACCCCCACCGAGAACTATCCGGCCGACGAGTTCGGTGATCCGAACGCGGTCACCGAGGCGCTCGGCGAACCACCGTTGCGCGATGCCAAGACCATCGCCACCGCGGCCGAATTCGGCGCCGAGATCGATGCCACGCCGCCGAAGCCGGCGCCGAGGAAGCGGGCCGCGCCGAAGGTCGCCGACCAGACCCCGCCCCCACCGAAAGAACCCGAATTCGTCGCCGATCGGGTCACCGAGGGCGATTACACGCTGCCGCCGGTTTCGCTGCTCACAGACGGCGATCCGCCGAAGAAGCGCAGTGCCGCCAACGAATCGATGATCGAGGCGATCACCGAGGTGCTGGTGCAGTTCAAGATCGACGCGGCGGTCACCGGATTCGTGCGCGGCCCGACCGTCACCAGGTACGAGGTGGAACTCGGTCCGGGCGTGAAGGTCGAGAAGATCACCGCGCTGGCCCGCAATATCGCCTACGCCGTCGCCACCGAGAACGTCCGGCTGCTCGCGCCGATCCCCGGCAAATCCGCCGTCGGCATCGAGGTCCCGAATTCCGACCGCGAGCTGGTGCGCCTGGCCGACGTCCTCAAGGCGCCGTCCACCCGCAACGATCACCATCCGTTGGTGATCGGGCTCGGCAAGAACATCGAAGGCGAATTCGTCTCGGCCAATCTCGCCAAGATGCCGCATCTGCTCGTCGCGGGCTCCACCGGTTCCGGTAAGTCCAGCTTCGTGAACTCGATGTTGGTATCGCTGTTGCAGCGGGCCACCCCGGAAGAGGTCAGGATGATCCTGATCGACCCCAAGATGGTGGAACTGACCCCCTACGAGGGGATTCCGCACCTGATCACGCCGATCATCACCCAGCCGAAGAAAGCCGCGGCCGCGTTGACCTGGCTGGTCGAGGAGATGGAACAGCGCTATCAGGACATGCAGGCCAACAAGGTTCGCCATATCGACGACTTCAACAAGAAGGTGAAGTCGGGGGCGATCACCGCGCCGCTGGGCAGCGAACGGGTGTACCGCCCCTACCCGTACATCCTCGCCATCGTCGACGAACTCGCCGACCTCATGATGACGGCCCCGCGCGACGTCGAGGAAGCCATCGTCCGCATCACCCAGAAGGCCCGCGCCGCGGGTATCCACCTGGTCCTCGCCACCCAGCGCCCGTCGGTCGACGTGGTGACCGGCCTGATCAAGACCAACGTCCCGTCGCGCCTGGCCTTCGCCACCTCGTCGCTGACCGACTCCCGCGTCATCCTGGATCAACCGGGCGCGGAGAAGCTGATCGGCATGGGCGACGCGCTGTTCCTGCCGATGGGCGCGGGTAAACCGACCCGCCTGCAGGGCGCGTTCATCAGCGACGAGGAGATCCACGGCGTCGTCGAATTCAGCAAGAACCAGGCCGAACCCGAATATCAGGAGGGCGTGACCGCGGCGAAGGCGGGCGAGAAGAAAGACGTCGATCCCGATATCGGCGACGATCTCGATGTCTTCCTCCAGGCCGTGGAACTGGTCGTCACCTCGCAATTCGGGTCGACGTCGATGCTGCAACGCAAACTGCGCGTCGGATTCGCCAAGGCGGGCCGTCTGATGGATCTGATGGAGACCAGGGGGGTCGTCGGGCCCAGCGAAGGTTCCAAGGCCCGCGACGTGCTCATCAAACCCGACGAGCTCGACGGTCTGCTGTGGAGTATTCGCGGCGGCGACGCACCGGACGCCGACGGCGAGGACGAGTAGCTCGTCGTGGAGTCGAACCACGCGACCGGGCCTTATGAGAGCTCGGGGGCGAACCTGCATGAGCCGTGCGCGTCATCGGTGACGCGTGGCTGGAGTGCCAGGATTCGAACCTGAACCGACTGAACCAAAATCAGCCGTGCTGCCCTTACACCACACTCCAGTGGCGCGCCCGGGGTCGCTCTCGCCATTGAGCTACGGACGCCTGTCCCGCGTTCGGCGCGGGATCGTTCCCTCGGCGAGATTCGAACTCGCATCTACCGGTTCCTAGGGCCGGCGCCTCTGCCAGTTGGGCCACGAGGGATTGTCTGTGTGTGCTCGACGAGCCACATCCGCGTGCCAGGGCGCCCCGTACACAGAAAAAGGGTCACTCCCGGCGCTTGCCGCGAAGTGACCCCTGTCTCAGGTCTGCTCGATATCGAGACCTCAGAGGCCGCTCCCGGAGCGTGCGAAGCACATGGCCGATAGCGCGGCACGGCTGCGCCGGACACCACGCGGCGACGACTGTCGCTCTCGCACGGTTTGCCCGATCATGTGCCTGGTCCCTTCGGTTTCCGCCTGTGCGGCGGTCGATTTCGTCGGGTTCGACGCTAACACCCGAAATCGGTACGCGAAACCCATTTTCACGTGGTGTCGCGACGTTTCTGCCGAGGCCGACGCCGGGACACCGCGGCGGCGGCGATCCGCCGCGTGTGAAATCATGGTCAGCAACTCGACCGCAACGTTGCCGGAACGGACAAATCGGGCATGATGGCAGTCATGAACTTCGATCGGACCACCGCATGCAGGTAACCGCACTGATCTGGGTGATCACTATCGTGGTGATCCTCGGCCTGTTCGTCTTCGATTTCTTCGCCCATGTGCGCACCCCGCACGACCCGACCTTCAAGGAATCGGGATTCTGGTCGGCCGTCTATATCGGCATCGCGCTGCTGTTCGGCGGATTCGTCGCCTGGAAATGGGGCAGCACCTACGCGGGGGAGTACTACGCGGGTTTCGTCACCGAGAAAGCACTCTCGGTGGACAACCTGTTCGTCTTCCTCATCATCATGACCACCTTCGCGGTGCCGAGGATCTACCAGCAGAAAGTGCTGCTGATCGGCATCGTGCTCGCGCTGGTCATGCGCGGCGCCTTCATCGCCGTCGGCGCGGCCGCCATCAACGCCTTCAGCTGGGTCTTCTATCTGTTCGGGGCCTTCCTCATCTTCACCGCGGTCAAATTGCTCAAGGACAGCGGTCACGAGGTCGAGGTCGAGGAGAAACGCGACAGCAGAATCGTCGCGTTGGCGAAGAGGATTCTGCCCACCACCGACGAATACGACGGCGACAAACTCGTCACCCGTATCGACGGCAAGCGGGCGGTCACACCGCTGCTGCTGGCGCTGCTCGCGATCGGATTCGCGGATCTGCTGTTCGCGCTCGATTCCATTCCGGCGATCTACGGCCTGACCGAACAGCCGTATCTGGTGTTCACGGCGAACGCCTTCGCGCTGATGGGTCTGCGTCAGCTGTACTTCCTGATCGGCGGATTGCTCGACCGGCTGGTGTACCTGTCCTACGGCCTCTCCGCGATTCTCGCGTTCATCGGCGCCAAACTGGTGCTGCACGCGCTGCACGAGAACACGCTGCCGTTCGTCAACGGCGGTGAACACATCTCGGTACCGGAGATCTCGACCCCGGTCTCGCTCGGGGTGATCCTCGGCATCCTCGTCGTCGCCACCGTCGCGAGCCTGATCAAAACGCGCGGTGGTGTGAGCGCACCCCCGCAGGCCTGACCTCCGCGAAACGAACAGCCCCTCGATCGTCGCGATCGAGGGGCTGTTCGTCTGTCGGATCAGGAGGCGAACGCGCCCATCACCGGGAGCCACTCGACCGCGCGCACCGCGTCGACGAGGCCCGCACGGGCGAACGGATCCTGGGTCAGCAGATCCTTCAGCGCGGCCTCGTCCTCGGCCCGGAAGATCAGCAGCGCGCCCGAGCCGTCCGGGTACGGGCCGCTGCTGAGCAGTGTGCCCTCGTCGACCAGGCCGAACAGCCATCCGCGATGGTCGGCACGATGGACGTCCCGGTCCGTGAGGGTGGCGTCGGAGTATGTGTAGTGAACGGCGAAGATCGGCACGGTGGTCGCTTCCTGTCTCAGAGGTTCAGCAGCATTCGAGTATTGCCGAGAGTGTTCGGCTTCACATAGCTGAGGTCGAGGAATTCCGCGACGCCGGTGTCGTAGGACCGGCACATCTCGGCGTAGACCTCGGCGGTGACCGGGGTGCCGTCGATTTCGGCGAAGCCGTGCCTGCTGAAGAAATCCACCTCGAAGGTCAGCACGAACAGCCTGCTCAGCTCCAATTCCCTGGCCACGGTGATCAGGCGTTCCACGATGAGTCTGCCCACACCGTGGCCCTTCACATCGGGGTGCACCGCGACCGTGCGGACCTCGCCGAGATCGGCCCACAGCACGTGCAGCGCGCCACAGCCGACGATCCGGCCCGCCAGTTCGGCGATCCAGAACTCCTGTACCGCCTCGTACAGTGTGACCAGGCTCTTCTCCAGCAGGATCCGACCCGCGTAGACGTCGACGAGGCGCTTGATATCGGGGATGTCGGAGGTTCGCGCGCGTCGCACTACCGGGATGACAGGCTGCGCGGCGGGTGCCGCGCCCGGATATGCGTCGCTGGTCGAACCACCCTGTGGTCCCCGAGAGGTCATGGGGTGCACAGTAGTCGGCCCGGTTACCGATAGTCTGATCGTGTGCCGCACATCCTGTCGTTCCGCTCACCGCATCGCGCCGGGCATGACGACCGGGCGCGAAACGGCGCGGGACACGCGGTCGAAGGGGGGCTTGTCGGCGCGAGAGCGGGGGCGCCCGCGTGCGTCGCCGTGCCGGAGCCGAGCTTCGGCGAGGCGAGGGCATGAGCGTGCAGCCGGAAGAAATCGACCGTCAGCGGTACACGGTCCCGGTGCGTCCGGTACTCGCGCCGGGGCAGGCCGAACCGGCGGCGGTCCCGCTGATGAATATCGCGAACATCCTCACGATGGCGCGGATCGCGATCGTTCCGCTGTTCGTACTGGCCCTGTTCGCCGGCGACGGCCACGAGACCGGCTGGCGGATCACCGCGGCGGCGCTGTTCGGTATCGCCGCCATCACCGATCGTTTCGACGGGCAACTCGCGCGCAAATACGGTCTTGTCACCGATTTCGGCAAACTCGCCGACCCCATCGCCGACAAGGCGCTGATCGGGTCGGCGCTGATCGGGCTCTCGGCGCTCGGTGACGTCCCCTGGTGGATAACCCTGGTGATCTGCGGGCGCGAGATCGGCATCACCCTGCTGCGATTGGCCGTGGTTCGCCGCGGTGTCATCCCGGCCGGGCGCGGGGGCAAATTGAAGACACTGGTGCAATCGCTCGCGATCGCGATGGTGCTGCTGCCGCTGTCGGGCGCCGCCGCCACCGCGGGAACCGTCCTGATGTACGCGGCGCTGGTGCTGACCGTCGTGACAGGCCTGGACTACATCGGGCAGGCCGCGCGCGTGTGGTTCGCGGGCGGGTCGCACTCGCGCGGGCGATGACCGATCCGCTCACCGCCGCGGCGCCCGCCGCCGAACTGGTGCGCGCGCTCATCGACGCGGGCGAGACCGTCGCCACCGCCGAATCGTTGACCGCGGGCCTGATGGCGGCGACCATCGCCGGGGTTCCCGGCGCGAGTGCGGTGCTGCGGGGCGGGCTCGTGGTCTACGCCACCGATCTCAAACACAGCCTCGGCGGCGTCGACGCGGATCAGTTGGCGAACGAGGGGGCGGTGTCGGCGGGCACGGCGCGACAGTTGGCTGCCGGGGCGCGTACCGCGTGCGAATCGGACTGGGGGATCGGTCTGACCGGCGTCGCCGGACCGGATTCGCAGGACGGTCATCCGGTCGGCACCGTCTTCCTCGGGCTGTCCGGTCCGCGGCATGCCGAGGTGATTCGGTTGCGCCTGTCCGGTGACAGGTGGACGATCAGACTCACCGCGACACAGATCGCGGTACGGGAACTGCTCCGGTGCGTCCGGGGTTGACTCGTCGTCGCCGAGTTCATCGTGACGGGAACCAACCGACCCTCGTCCGACGTTGTGCCAGAAAGAACGGTGCGCGCCGCGCGTTGGCCCGGTGACTGCCCCAGTGGTGACCGCCCGAAGCGGTGATTGCCCGAGGTGAAGGAGAACGAGATGACGCTGCTGCGAGAGGCAATCGGGGACAGTCTGCGGCGTGCGCGTCTCGCCCAGCATCGAACCCTGCGCGAGGTGTCCACCTCGGCGCGAGTCAGCCTCGGCTACCTGTCCGAGGTCGAGCGTGGCCGCAAGGAGGCGTCGAGCGAACTGCTCGCCGCGATCTGCTCGGCCCTGGACGTGCCGCTGTCGCGCGTGCTCTGGGATGTGAGCACGATCATGGCCGGTGCCGACGGTCTGCCCGCCGACCAGGCCGCCGCGGTGCCGGTGGACGCCGAGCAGTCGGTCGGCGCTGAGGCCGCGCGGGGACCCGCCGTCGAACCGGCTCCCGCGGCCGAGTCGGAACCCGCGCTCGCCCCCGCGAGCGCGAGCATGTCGGTCGATTCGGGTCTCCCCGCCGAATCCGCGCCGGTGGAGCCGGGGCGTTCCTCGGGGCCGTCGCGTATCGCGGAGAAGACCAGGATCGTCATCCCGGCGCCGAAGTCGGACATGCTGGTCCTGGTGAAGAGCAACTGACGCCCGATCGACGTGCCAACGCTGCGGTCCGATGCGAAAAACGGATAGATTCTCCAGTAGGCGTCCGTCGGGTCGGTTCGTCCGCTCGACGGGCCATATGGTGGAGGATAGGCACAACTGGTGCGTGACGGTCGCGCACCGGAGCCGCTAGACGCGGTGCATCAGATGGAGGCGGGATCAATCGATGGCTAATCCGTTCGTCAAGGCCTGGAAGTACCTGATGGCCCTCTTCGACTCGAAGATCGAGGAGCACGCGGATCCGAAGGTGCAGATTCAGCAGGCTATCGAGGAAGCTCAGCGCCAGCATCAGGCCCTTTCGCAGCAGGCCGCGTCGGTCATCGGCAACCAGCGTCAGCTGGAGATGAAGCTGAACCGGCAGCTCGACGAGGTCGAGAAACTCAACGCCAACACGCGTCAAGCGGTCCTGCTCGCCGATCAGGCGTCCACGGCGGGCGATACCGAGAAGGCGATCCAGTACACCAACGCGGCCGAGGCGTTCGCCGCGCAGCTGGTCACCGCCGAACAGTCGGTCGAGGATCTGAAGGTGCTGCACGACCAGTCGCTGCAAGCCGCCGCTCAGGCCAAGAAGGCGGTCGAGCAGAACGCGATGCTGTTGCAGCAGAAGGTCGCCGAGCGCACAAAACTGCTCAGCCAGCTCGAGCAGGCCAAGATGCAGGAGCAGGTCTCGGCCTCGTTGCAGCAGATGGATTCCACGCTCTCGGCTCCCGGCACCACCCCGAGTCTGGACGCGGTCCGCGAGAAGATCGAGCGCAGGTACGCGAACGCGCTCGGCTCGGCCGAGCTGGCCCAGAATTCGGTGCAGGGCCGCATGATGGAAGTTCAGCAGGCCAGCATCCAGATGGCGGGCCACAGCAAACTGGAGCAGATCCGCGCCTCCATGCGCGGTGATTCGCTGCCCGCGGGCGACGGCCAATCCGCCATCAATCCCGCGCAGCCGCAGGCGAACCCGGCGCAGCCGCAGATGAACAAGGGCCAGACCGCTCAGCAGTAGGCGGCAGGTACGGCGGTAGAGGACGGTTCGGCATGCGACCTGACACGAGTCGGCAGCCCGGACCGTCGACGCCCTCGTCGGATCGCCCGCCCGATCCGATGGGGTCTCCCCACCGCGGCACCGGAAAATCGGTCATGATGGAACCGGGTGTCAGCGAGGTGCAGGGATGAGTCGCAGAAAAACACAGCACATGCCCGTGGTGGCGTACCCGGGCGTCAACTCCGTGTCGTCGTCCGGATTACCGGACACGTTGCGCGGCATGGGGGAGCACGCGCTGGTCGCGGTGCGCCGCTGGGCCGATCCGCGGGAACGCGAATTGCGCAAGCGCCGCCGGGCCCGTCGCCGCAGTTTCCAGCTGGGCACCGTATCCGGTCTGACCACCGCGGGAGCCGTTGGCCTCGTGGTCATTTCGGCACCCGCCTGGGCGGTGGTGTTCTTGAGCGGTGGCGCCGTCGCGCTGGTCACCGGCACCGCGCTGAGCGCTCGGCGCTATCTGCGCTTGCGGGGCACACCGCTGCCGCATCCGGTGTTCGTGCCGCGCAAACAGCCGCCCCCGCGTTCCGCGGCGCGGGCCCCGATCGCCCGCCTGGTCGGCGCGGAGCGCGCGTTGCACGGTCTGATCGCGCATCTGGGCGCGTCGAATCGACTGCCCCGTGAAGAACTCGTCGACATGGTCGAGACCGCGAATTCCGGCGCGGCCGCCCTGCACGCGCTCGGCGTCGATATCGTCCAGATGGAGAACGCCCTCGACGTGGTCGGCCGGAACAATCCGCAGGCGGCCGAGGCGCTGACGGCGAACGTCCGCTTCGCGCTGACGCGGCTGGAATCGGGCATCGTCGAATACGAGCAGGTCGTCACGGCCGCGGGTGCGATTCTCGCGGTACCCGAGAGCACCGTTGTCGCCTATAGATTCGACGGCATCGTCGCGGATCTGCGGCACGCGGCCGATCGCCTGGACGGCTGGGCGCAGGCATTGGCCGAGGTCGCCGATCGACCTGTCATCGCGACCGCCGAACCGCCGCGAGGGTACTCCGGATAGTCGTCCGGCGTACCACGGGCATACGAGCCGAATTCTTCGCGGGGACTCACGAAACTGTTTCTCGGAATGCTGTGCGAGTGAAATTACGAATTGTTCTCGGAAAGTGCAGGCTCTCGTTCGTCCGACGTCAGGGTTGACCGGAATCACGGCTGCTGGAATTCGTGGACGAATGGCGCCGGGTATCCGAGGTCGTCGCCGGCTCGTGAAGAGGTACGTCCCTCTCCGAGTGAGGAGCCGGTCGGAATTATCGAATGGTGTATCGGAATTGTGCCGCGAGCGTACTTCCGCCCCCGGCGGTACATATGCACCGCCGGGTCCGCGTTCGCGGCGGTTCGACCGGTCGACTGGCACGGCGCTGCGGGAACCGTGACAGGTATTCCGGTGAACCGGTGGAGACGGGGGCCGCCGGTATCTCTACCGACGCAGGGTAATAGGTGGGCGTATATCAACGGAAGTGTTGCCGCGGCGCGAATTCGTACCCACGCGTCGATCGAGGTATTACTCGACCGCGATTCGTGGTACCGCCCGGCACACTCCGTTCCGGTGTGATGCGGATATGTCAAAAGGGGTTCCTGAAGTAGTCGATAAAGCGATTGATTCACACCCTGCGGCCGTGGATCTCGGCCGTTGGGGAACATCCTGACAGTCGCCGAGTTTTGTAGCAACGGTTTCCGGGAATTCGCTCGCTTCGATCTTGGAACCGACCGGATGGTAGCTGCGCCCGCCCTGGTGAAGGCTCCGCTACCGTTCGGTAACCCCGATTCGGGGCCGTAAAGCCCCTTTGACGCTCGCTCGGGCGGGGAACCGGCGAGTAGGGGTGAACCCTGATTTGCACCCGGATATCGGTGGTGAGCTGGTGATTTACCTACCCGACGCTGCCAGCATGGAGGTGACGAACCACCGGACGGCGGATCGTCGGAGACTTCAGGAGGCTGAAATGCTGTGGAAGATAATCGGTGTCGTCGCGGTCGTCTGGATCGTGCTCACCCTCGTCGGTGCGCTGATCAAGGGACTGTTCCCGATCCTGGTGATCAGCGTCGTGGTGTTCGGCCTGTACCTGCTGTACAAGGCGATCTCGGGGTCGGACAACTCGAGCGTCACCAAGCTGTAGTGCGCGAATACGCTGCGGGATAGGCGCTTTCCGGCCGGGTGCGGGCCACCGGCTAACGGCTCCGTCCAGGTTGCTGCCCGCCGTCGGATCGGCTCCGGCGAGTTCGCTGGGCGGAGAAGGCCGCCGCGAGTGGCGGTCTCGCCGCGGCGGTCCGGTCCGTTGATTACACCGGAAGTCCATTCGTCACTGCTTGAATGGGGAACCGTGGACCAAGTACCCGAGGACTGGCAGCGCGGGCTCGTGATCGTCGCGCATCCCGACGATATCGAATACGGAGCCGCGGCGGCGGTCGCCCGCTGGACGGGCATGGGAAAAGATATTCGCTATGTACTCGTGACGAGCGGCGAGGCCGGAATGGCCGGGGTGCCGCCCGCCGAGGCGGGTCCACTGCGCGAGGCCGAGGAGATCGCGGCGGCCGAGGTGGTCGGCGTGCGCGAGGTCGAATTCCTGGGCTACCCCGACGGACGAGTACAGGAGACGTTGGCTCTGCGCCGTGATCTCGCCGCCGCGATCCGTCGCCATCGCCCGGAGATGGTGGTGCTGTTCCACTTCGGTGACACCTGGGCTCCCGGATACGTCAACAGCGCCGATCACCGCGCCGTCGGCCGGGCCGGACTGGACGCGATCTCCGACGCGGGCAACGAATGGATCTTCCCGGAGTTGTCCGATCCGACGCCGTGGTCGGCCCGGTACGCCGCGGTGGTCGGCCCGAAGGCCACCCACGCGGTCGATGTCACCGCGACGATCGACCTGGCGGTGGCTTCGCTGGCCGCGCATCGCCGCTATCTGGAGATTCTGAGCGAGGAACCCGTCGAATCCCAGGTGGGCGCGATCATCGAGATGGCGACGAGCCCGAAGGAAGGATTCCCCGCGGCGCGTGCGGTCGGTTTCGAGCTGTACCGGTTCGGCGGCTGAGTTGCCCTCCGAGTTCGCGCTCCGATGTCCGGAGGGCGGGTGCCGTCACCGCCGGGACCGGTGTGGCAGGCTGGGCGAATGCGTGTTGCCGTAGTCGCCGGGCCTGACCCCGGGCATGCGTTTCCGGCGTTGGCGCTGTGTGAGCGGTTCCTGGCTGCCGGGGACGATCCGGTGCTGTTCACCGGACCGCGATGGTTCGACACCGCCAAGAACGCGGGGATCGCGGTACGCAGACTCAAAGGTCTGGCTCCGCGCGCGACCGACGACGACGCCGATGCCGGGCAACGCATCCACGAACGCGCCGCGCATATCTCGACCGAGATCCTGCCCGATCTGAGCGCGATGCTGCCCGAGTTGGTGGTGTCGGACGTGCTGACCGCGGGCGGTGGTCTCGCCGCCGAACGACTCGGGGTGCCGTGGGTGGAACTGTCCCCGCATCCGCTCTATCTGCCGTCGAAGGCGCTGCCGCCCATCGGCAGCGGGCTCGCCGTCGGCGAGGGAATGCGCGGACGGATGCGCGACGGTGTGCTGCGCACCATGACCGCCCGCGCGATCCGCAACGGGCAACGCCAGCGCGAGGAGGCCAGGCGGACGGTGGGTCTGCCCGCTACCGACCCCGGTCCCGCCGCACGGCTCATCGCCACCATTCCCGCCATCGAGCTGCCACGTCCGGACTGGCCCGACAACGCCCACCTGATCGGCCCGCTGTTCTGGGAGCCCACCGAGGAGATCCTCGCGCTGCCGCCCGGTGACGGTCCGGTCGTCATGGTCGCCCCGTCCACCGCGCACACCGGCGTCGCGGGAATGGTCGAGACGGTGCTGGAGGCCCTCGACGGCACCGGCGTCCGTCTCGCGATCTCCATGCTCGACACGCCGCCGGCCGACCTGCCCTCCTGGGCCACCGCGGGGCTGGGCCGTCAGGACGAACTGCTGACCCACGCCGCCCTCACCATCGGTGGCGGCGGCCACGGACTCCTCACGAAATCCCTGATCGCCGGGGTTCCGATCATCACCGTCCCCGGTGGCGGGGACCAGTGGGAGCTGGCCAACAGGGCGGTCCGCCAGGGCAGTTCGATCCTGATCAGGCCGTTGACCGCCGACGCGGTGCGGACTGCCGTGCTCGCGATACTCGACGACCCGCGATACACGGCGGCGGCCCAGCACGCGGCACAGAGCGCGGGCGAGGTCTCCGACCCGATCGCCCTCTGTCACGGCGTCGTCACCACGGCCGACCACCGCTGACCGGGTTCCCGCGCGTGGCGGGTGGTTCCTGTCGCGACCGCCGGAGGACGAACCGGACCTCTGTCGGCGGCGGATACCACGCGGCCGCCGAGTCCGAGTGTCACGGTGGTCCAGCGACGCGGTGCGGGTCGGAGGCCGAAGGCGGACGCGAGTATCTTGAAAACGGTGCGGTTGACCGAATTCCAGGAACTGTTGCATACCGAGTTCGGGGTGGCGCGCGGCGACGCCCTGCTCAACGACCATTCGATTCTGTCTCTCGGGCGTACCGGGGCGGACGCGATCGAGGCCGGTGTCGACCCGCGTGAGGTCTGGCGGGCACTGTGCGCCGAATTCGATGTGCCGCGGGTGCGGTGGTGACGAGACGGAGCACGGAGGCAGGAGCCGACGAGCGATGACGAGAATTCCCGGGCGAACGCGATGACGGCGGACCCGCGCGCGTATGCCTTCGATGAACGACAGCGGATGATCCCCGCCGATCCCGAGGCGCTGGCGGCGCGGGTGGCGGCCGCCGTGCCCGGTGATTTCGCGGACTACCGGCGCACCGGTATCGAGTTGATGCTGCTCGGTCGGTACGAGGAGGCGCTCGACCATCTCGATCGGGCGCTGGAGACCGTCGACACCGAGACCCGCGCCATCACGGTGTGGATCAACCTCGCCGATGTCTATCGGTACCGGGGCGACGCCGTCACCGCGATCGCGCTGTACCGCCGCGCGGTGGACGCGGCCCGGGATCGCGCGCCCGAGGTGCTCTCGACCGCGGTGCAACATCTGGGCAAGGCCCTGGCCGAACAGGGCGACACCGAGGCCGCGCGGGCGCTGCTGCGAGAGGCGCTGCGCCTGCGGGTCGCCGAGGGCGATCCGGAATCGATCGAATCGGCGAGGATCGCGTGGGAAACCGTCGAGAACGCGCGGATACCGCTGCCGCCGATGATCGCGGCACTGTTCGGTGCGGACCCGGAGTTCTCCGACGACCACGAGGGAATGAGCGGCGGGGTGGTGCGCGTGAACGGCACCTTCTGGATGAAGCGCGGTCCACGCGCCGTCGCGGAGTACGCCCGTCTGAACTGGTTGCGCGACAGTGGAATTCGGGTACCGGATATCGCCGCGTTCGAATCGGACGTTCTCGTCCTCGCCGACGCGGGAGTGCCGAGCCTGGCGGCGGGCTCGGCGCGTCGAGTCGATGGCATGGCGGAGTTGTCCGAAGAGGGAGGAGCCGGGTCGCGGCGGGCCGAAACGGTCGGCGCGACCCTCGGCACGCTGTTGCGTGACCTGCACGCTCTCCCGACGGAGGGGTGTCCGTTCGACGGCGGGCTGGACGCGACGCTCGCGCCCGCGCGCCGAAATGTGCTCGAGGGGCTGGTCGATTCCGGCGATTTCGACGACGACCACGCGGGGAGCACACCGGAGGATCTGCTGCGCCGCTTGGTCGCCGAACGCCCCGACGAGTCGGATCTCGTTGTCACGCACGGTGATTTCACCCCGGCCAATGTGCTGGAGGGCGGAATCCTGATCGATGTGGACCGGCTCGGCGTCGCGGACCGGTACCGCGACCTGGCATTGGCCGAACGCGACCTGCGCGAGGATTTCGGCGCCGCGGCGGTGGACGCGTTCTTCGACGCCTACGGACTCGCGGACCCGGACCGGCGGCGATCGGACTACTACCGCCTGGTGGACGAATTGTTCTGATCCCTCCTGCCCCGCCGCGACGCCGCGACATGATCTCGGCCGCGTCACTTGACTCGAACATCTGTTCGTTTAAGCTGGGCGCCGGAACTTGTCGGTGCCGCCCTCTAATGTGGGCGCCAACCAAAGAACGAGACTTCACCCGGCGAAAAGGGGATCAGGACATGGCACCACAGGCGTACGACCGCGACAAGGCGCTCGAACTGGCGCTGGCCCAGGTCGAGAAGAGTTTCGGCAAGGGCGCGGTCATGCGGCTGGGCGAGGAAGCCCACCAGCCGATCTCGGTGATCCCGACCGGTTCCATCGCCCTCGACGTCGCCCTCGGCATCGGCGGCCTGCCCCGTGGCCGCATCGTCGAGATCTACGGTCCGGAATCCTCGGGTAAGACCACCGTCGCCCTGCACGCCGTCGCCAATGCCCAGACCGCGGGCGGTGTCGCCGCCTTCATCGACGCCGAGCACGCGCTCGATCCCGACTACGCGCGCAAACTCGGTGTCGATACCGACGCGCTGCTGGTCTCCCAGCCCGACACCGGTGAGCAGGCCCTCGAGATCGCGGACATGCTGATCCGTTCCGGCGCCATCGACATCATCGTCATCGACTCCGTCGCCGCCCTGGTGCCGCGCGCCGAGATCGAGGGCGAGATGGGCGACAGTCACGTCGGCCTGCAGGCCCGCTTGATGAGCCAGGCCCTGCGCAAGATGACCAGCGCCATCAACAATTCCGGCACCACCGCCATCTTCATCAACCAGTTGCGCGAGAAGATCGGCGTCATGTTCGGTTCGCCGGAGACCACGACCGGTGGTAAGGCGCTGAAGTTCTACGCCTCGGTGCGCCTGGACGTGCGCCGTATCGAGACCCTCAAGGACGGCACCGACGCGGTCGGCAACCGTACCCGCGTCAAGGTCGTGAAGAACAAGGTGTCGCCGCCGTTCAAGCAGGCCGAATTCGACATCCTCTACGGCCACGGCATCTCCAAGGAGGGCTCCCTCATCGATATGGGCGTCGAGCACGGCTTCATCCGCAAGTCCGGCTCCTGGTACACCTACGAGGGCGACCAGCTGGGCCAGGGCAAGGAGAACGCCCGCAAATTCCTGCTCGAGAACATCGATATCCGCGACGAGGTCGAGAAGAAGATCAAGGAGAAGCTGGGTATCGGCGCCGTGGTGACGGCGGAGGCCGGTGCCGAGGTTCCCGCGGAATTCTGATCCGGGGCCGACCATGAGCACAGCGTCCTCGGAGACCGGTCCGGGTGCGGGGCGGTCGAACGGACCTGGCTCACACCCGGCGGCGACCGATCCCGTCTCGGAGATGCGCAGGCGTCTGGCCGAACTCGGTGTCGCCGAGACGATCCCTTCCCGTACGGACGGGTGGGAACAACGACCAGTCCGGTCGGCCGAAGGTGGTTCGGGCGATCAGGACTTCGCGGGCGCCCGGTCGAGCGAACCCGATCCGCAGCGGGGACGCTCGACCGGGGCCACCGCTCGCGCGGGTCGTTCACGGGGTCGCCGAGCGCGATTCACGACAGATGACTCCCGGACGGCCGCCGAGGGAGGAACCGGCGGCCGACGGGGGGATCCGGTGGCGGCCGGATCCGGGCGCGGTGCCGAGCGCACCCCGCAGGGCGGGACGGTCGAGCAGGCGAAGGACGCGTGTCTTCGCCTGCTCGCTGTCCGTGCTCGCAGCCGCGCCGAACTCGCACGGCGTCTGGCGGAGAAGGGCTACACCGAAGAGATCACCGATCTGGCACTGGCACGTCTCGCCGAGGTGGGGCTGATCGACGACGCGGCCTTCGCCGAACAGTGGGTGCAGTCCCGCCACACGTTCTCGGGTAAGGGCAGGCAGGCACTCGCGCAGGAACTGCGCCGCAAGGGCGTCGCGCGGTCCGATGCCGAACCTGCCCTCGAGGCGATCTCCTCCGACGACGAGACGGCCCGTGCCACCGAGTTGGTCCGGCGCAAACTCCGCACCATGCCCCGGGATCTCGACGCCGACAAGACGGTGCGCCGCCTGGTCGGCATGCTGGCCCGCCGCGGGTACAGCAGCGCCACCGCCTTCACCGTCGTGAAAGCCGAACTCGCCGGGATCGAATCGGCCGACGAGTTCGACTGATCGACAGCGGGCTCAGGGGTGGGCCGGTGCTTGCCGGAGTACTTCCAGTCCCTGATGCAGACGCTCGAACAGCAGCCGGTGGTCCATGCGCGGCTCGTCGTCGGGCTCGTGGACGAAGACCTCGGGCGCCAGGAGTTCGCGCAGTCTGTCCTGCACGCCTTCTCCGTACCCCTGCCGGAAGGTGTCCATGTCGAAATGGTGCTCGGCCCGCACGGTGGCGATGACGCAGTGGTCGTCCTCGATGACCAGCCCGGCCTCGATCGCCTTCGCCTCGAGGGTGTGGTCGTTGTAGTAGCAGTAGACGATCTCGGCCGAGATCGTGTCGCTCACATACATCTCGCCGTCGGTGTAGACGGCGCGGGCTCGCAGGCCGTCTCCGATCATCACCGACGAGTCCGGGCCCGAATCCGTGAACACGTTCCGCACCGTCACCGATCCGGTGACGAGGAACGGGGCCACCACCCGCAGGTCGCCCGCGACGACCAGATCCCCGTGGTGGAAGAACGGCTTCCCGACGCGGGTGTCCTTGTCGAGTTCGAGCCGGGAACCGGGCGCGGTCAGTGTGCGCCTGCACAATTCCATGACGATCCATCGATCGTCCGGGGGCACGGTCCTGTGCGCCAGTGCGGCGAATTCCGGCCAGGAACCGGTCTCGGCCCCCACCAGATTCGCCAGCCATCGGGGGTCGAGATCCTCCGCGCGCAGCGCCGTCGCCGCCGCCCGCAACGCGTCGAGATCCGGCGCTTCCTTCGCGGCCTTCGCCATGTCCGTCATGCCCGACACCATAGAGCAGTGCGACGACGATTCCGCACGGTACGGCAGTATCCGCCCCCGCTGCCGGGGTACTCGAAATGGGTTGTGGCCGTATCGAACTCTCGGACCGCGCGAATCCCGTACGCGCGGCCCGAGGGATTTGTGAGGGGGGCCGACGGAGGGGGCGGCGCCGCTTGCTTTACTGATCGGGATCGCGGCGCGGAGCCCCTATCGATCGCTTTCCGGCTCTCGCGCATCCTGTGAACGACGCGCGTGCTACGCACGCGTCCACATCATGGATGAACATCGTTGGGAGAGAGGCGATTCGGATGATCACGAGAGATCGACCTTCGGTTAGGGATGCCTTGCCTAACCATCTGGCCTTCGGATAGTCTCGTGACCGTTCTCGATGTGCCGGTGGAGTCCTGCGTCACGACCCGCCACCAGTTTTCCGCGCACAGCCGAAAGACCACACGGACCGCGGACCGCGGCGTGCCTCGCGAAGGGAGATTTCAGGATGTCGTCTGCGGTGGACAGCACTGTGCGTCCGCTCGAGATCCGGACGCTCGGCCCGAGATCGCGGACCCTTCTGCACGAGCTCGGGACGACGCTGGCCGCGGCATACGGATCGCTGTCCAATCCTCGCTGTAGGCAAGCGATCTCGGCGTTCGCCGCGAATATGGACGGCGAGTTGCGCGAGAAGATCCGCCCACCGGCGACCGACAGCGGCATCTGCGTGGTCCGCGGCCTGGTCGTCGACGAGCGCTCGCTGGGCCGCACCCCGCCCATCTGGTCGGCCGTCGACGAGGCCGCGAGCCTGCCGACGGACCTACAGATGCTGTTGCTCGGCAGTATGATCGGCCGTCCCTTCGGCTGGCGCGGTCAGCAGGAAGGGCGGCTGGTGAACAATGTCATGCCCGCGCGCGGCTACGAGAACGTGCAGACCGGGGCGAGCAGTTCGCTGCTGCTGAGTCCGCACACCGAGGACGCCTTCCATCCGCATCGCTCGCATGTATTCCTGCTCAGCTGTATTCGCAATGTGGACGCGGTGGCGACGACCATCTCCTCGGTGCGCGATGTCGAACTCTCACCCGCCGATCGCGCGACACTCCTGCGCCCGACCATTCCGATCATGCCCGATCTCACCTACGGGGATATGGAACGGTGGGGCCCCGCCGGACCGATTCCGACACTGTGGGAACGGTCGGACGGGCTGTGTCTGCGCTACGACCCGGACTTCACGCCGTGGACCGAGGCCGACCCGGAATATCAAGCGGCATACCGGCGATTGAGCCAGGAACTCGAGCGTGTCGGCAGGCGTGTCGTGCTCGAACCCGGTGATGTCGCCATCGTCGACAACGACGTAGTGGTGCACGGACGAGTTCCGTTCACGGCGCGTTTCGACGGCACCGATCGGTGGCTGAAGCGGGTGAATATCGCCATGCCGGATAGGCCCCGTCCGGTCACGGAACTCGATGAGAACGGATACGGTCAGCAGGTCGAATATCTCTGTTTGGAGTCGAAATGACTGACATGCCGCTGCGCGTGCTCTCGCGTAATGATCTGGTAGATATCGCCATAACCCCCGCCGAAGTGATCGCCTCCGTGCGCGATGTTTATGTGACCCTCGCACAAGGGCACTCGCGCAATCCGGCCAAGATCGCGCTACCGGTTCCGGATCGGGATTCGATCTCGTATTCGATGCTCGGCTACGACGGTTCGAGGAAGGTCGTCGCCTTCAAGACCTCGTACAAACAGGAGAAGGGGCGTGGTGAGAAGAACTACTACACGACCATCACGCTCTACGACGACGAGACCGGCGCTCCCATCGCGCTGATGGACTGCGCCAGGATCGGCGCGTTGCGCACACCGGCGGCCACCGCGCTGCTCGCCGAGGCGAGCGCCGCGCCGACCGCGCGGTCGGCGCTGCTGATCGGAACCGGCACCCAGGGACGCCAGGCGCTGCCGTATCTGCTGTCGGTATTGCCCGATCTGGACCACCTGATGCTGTACGGAACCCACGAGGCCGGGATCGCCGCGGTACTGGAGGTATTCGCCGGGCATCACCCGGACCGCACGATCGAGATCGTCACCGATCCGTACGGCGCGGCCGGCGAGGCCGATATCGTGCTGGCCGCCTCGGGTCCGGCCACCGAGGTCAAGATTCGGACGAATTCGCTCAAACCCGGCGCGGTGCTGGTCGACGTGGGATACGGCGTCGCCGATTCGGCCCTGCTCGACTCCGACTACGCCATCGCCACCAGCGCGAGCCAGTTGGCCGTCACCGGAAAGTATCTGGCGGATTCGGACGGATCACTGCGACCGGTCGACGCCGAACTGCCGCACATACTCGCGGGCAACGGGTTCGGCCGTAAAACACCCGAGGATCGGGTATTCGCCTACAACAGCGGTCTCGTCGTCACCGATATCGCCGTGGGACACGCATTGGCCACCCGCGCCATCGAAGCGGGCCGTGGACAGGAGCTACGACTGTGGAAGTGACACAGGCCGCCCACCCGCTACCGGCGCGTGAGCCGGAGTGGGTGCGGCGCGTCTACGCCGACCCCGCCGCACTCGGCGATATCGCCGACGCGGTGGGCGGCGGCCCTTTTCATGTGCTGCATCCCGACCAGTTCACCGTGAACCTGGCGGGATTCGTCGACGCCATGGTCACCGCGGGCGTGGACGGCAAGGTCTACTTCGGCAAGAAGGCCAACAAGGCCGCGTGCTGGCCGCGTGCCTGCGCGGGCGCGAACGCCGGGGTGGATGTCGCGAGCGCGCCGGAATTGGTGCACGCCTTGGCGAATGGGGTTCGCGGCGAGGATCTGGTGGTGACCGGGCCCGCGAAAACCGATGATCTGCTGTGGCTGGCGGCCCGCCATCGCGGTCTGATCGCGGTCGACGCGCTCGACGAATTGGATCGGCTCGTCGCCATCGCCGACGCGGCCGACCCCGTGCGCATTCTGCTGCGGGTACTCCCGGCCTCGAATCCCCACAGCCGCTTCGGATTCGACGACGCCGAGCTGGCGCTCGCGCTGGATCGGTGCGTGGAACATCGCGCCCGGATCACCATGGAGGGATTCTCCTTCCATCTCACCGGCTACGCCGTCGCGCCGCGCGCCTGGCAGGCGTCGGACGTGATCGACCGGTGCCTGGCGGCACGGGCGCGGGGTCTGGCGGCCACGTCGGTCTCGATCGGCGGCGGATTCGCGGTGGACTACGTCGACGAGACCGCGTGGCAGGAATTCCTGCGCGACTACCGCGACGACTGGTTCCATACCGGGAAGAAGTTCAGCGGGTTCTATCCGTATCACGCCGATCCCGCGGGCGGCGAGATGCTTGCGGCGATCCTGGCCAGTTCGGTGGCATCGCAGCACGCCGATCTCGCGGCCAAATTCGCGCAGACCGAGACGCGGTTGCTGATCGAACCCGGCCGCGCGATGCTCGACGGCTGCGGTTTCACGGTATTTCCCGTTCTCGGATACAAACAACGCGAGGAATACGGTTTCATCACCGCGTCGGGGCTGAGTCTGAGCCTGTCCGAACAATGGTTCGCCAGCGAATACCTGCCGGACCCGTTCCTGTGGCCGCAGCGCGGTACAGGTGTGCCGACCAGTGCCTGTGTCGGCGGATCCAGTTGTCTGGAAACCGACATGTTGTCCTGGCGCAAGATTCGGTTCGATCGCGTTCCGCACCGGGGCGATCTGCTGATCTATCCGAATACCGCCGGATACCAGATGGATTCGAACGAATCGGAATTCCATCAGCTGGAATTGCCGCCGAAGATCGTCGTGACGACCACGTCGGACCGCATCGGCTGGCGATGGGAATCCGCGCGGCGCGGAGGAATGTGATCATGACCGTTGACGACGTGGCGCGTACGACCGA
Organism: Nocardia noduli; assembly: GCF_019038455.1. Lineage (NCBI taxonomy): Bacteria > Bacillati > Actinomycetota > Actinomycetes > Mycobacteriales > Nocardiaceae > Nocardia > Nocardia noduli. The sequence continues at coordinate 197,408 of NZ_JAFMPL010000004.1, read as the reverse complement.
CGACAGCACCGATCGCGGTGATCGGGCCGTCGGCACGCGGCCGGAGAACATCGTCGGCAGCGTCTCCGACCTGGTCGGGCGCACGCCGCTGATCGAACTGTGCCGGACGGGGTCGGGCTCGCGCCTGTTGCTCAAACTCGAGCAGTTCAACCCGACGGGTTCGGCGAAGATCCGCATGGCCAGGCAGATGGTGCTCGACGCCGAACGCGACGGCCGGTTACCACCCGGCGGACACATCATCGAATCCACCTCGGGAAATACCGGCCTGGGTCTCGCGGTGATGGCGGCCGAGCGCGGCTACCGTTTCACCGCCGTGGTGGACAACCACGCCGCCAAGGACAAATTGCGCGCGATGGCGGCCATGGGCACCCGCCTGGTGTACGTGGCCGATACCAGCGACGACGGTCCGAGCGCGACCGCGCGCGAAGAACACGCCGCCGAACTCGCCGAGGCCGAGGACGGCGCCTACTTCTTCGACCAGCACAACAACCCGAGCAACGCGCGGGGGTACCACGCGCTCGCCCACGAACTGCGCACCGATCTGAACTCCGACGTCGACTATCTGGTCAGCTCGGTGGGGACGGGCGGTTCGCTGTTCGGTACCGCGCGCGAACTGCGTCGTCTCGGGTCGTCGGTGACGGTGATCGGTGTCGAACCCGTGGGTTCCATCGTCTTCGGCGGTCCCGGCGGACCGTACTGGCAATCGGGAACGGGCACGCCGCCCGGTGGGGAGATCGGCAGCACGATCGACTACGAACTCCTCGACGAGGGGGTTAAGGTATCCGATGTCCACGCGTTTGCTACGGCACGTGTGGTGGCGCGGCGCAACGGACTCATGCTCGGCGGTTCGGTCGGTGGCGCGGTCTATATTGCGATGCGACTGCTCCGCGAAATACCTTCCGGTAGCACGGTGGTCACGATCGCGTGCGACGGAGGCGAGAAGTATCTCGATACGATCTTCAACGACGAGTGGATGCGTGACAAGGATTTGCTGAGTCCGGCCGCAGAGGGAGAGGTTCGACAATTGCTGGATGAATACGCCCGCGAGGTCTCGTCGGCCTCGGATCCGCGGCAACCGGGTAGGCCGACGCAGGCATGACCATCGCCCTCGGTGTGCGTGAGAGTCGGCCGCTGATCGCCCTCGCCGCGCCCATTGCCGGTATCCAACTCGCCCAGGTCGCCCTGACCACCACCGACCTGGCGATGATGGGTCTGCTGGGGGTCCAGGCCATCGCCGCGGGCGGGCTCGCACTGACCCTCTACAACCAGATCCGCACCATGTGCGTTGGCGTCGTCACCGCCGTCGGCAATCTCGTCGCCGCCGCGGTGGGGCGTTCGGAAGCGCGCGCGGGCACCGATCACCTCGACCAGCGCGCCCATACCGAGATCCGCCAGATCGTGCGCGCGGCCTTCCTGGTCGCCACCGTCGTCGGTCTGCTCGCGGGCGGTGTTCTCACCGCGTTGAGCTACGCCCTCGTATGGTTCGGCCAGGACCAGGTCATCCTCGAACTGGCCCGCCCGATGATGATCGCGCTCGCGTTCGGTCTCGTGCCCATGCTGTGGCTCAACGTGCTGCGCCAATTTGCCGTCGGCATGCGCAGACCGGGTTCGCTGCTGTGGGTCACCATCGCCTCGATCGGTATCAACGCCGCCCTCAACGGCGCGTTCATCTACGGCTGGCTCGGCCTGCCGGTCCTCGGGCTCACCGGCATCGGTGCGGCCACGTCCTTCGTCAATCTGCTGACCTTCGGCGCGTTCTTCCTCATCGTCCGCCGCGACCAACATCTCGCGCCCCTGCTGTCGATCCAGGCCTGGCATGCCGATATGGGCACGGTCCGCGAAATTCTGCGCCTCGGGATCCCGATCAGTCTCACCTACGGCTCCGAGGCCGGGATCTTCTCCGTCGCGGTCCTCATCATGGGCAGCTTCGGTCCGGCCGCGCTGGCCGCGCACAATGTCGTCATCCAACTGACCTATATCGTCTTCCAGGTCACCATCGGACTGTCCCACGGCTCATCGATCCTGGTCAGCCGGGTGGTGAGCAAGGGAGATCTCGACGAGGCCAAGCGCATCTCACGCACCGCGCTCACCCTCGGCGGAATCGTCATGGGCGTGGTCGGCGCGGTGTACCTGGTGGCGCCGGAACTGGTCCTGCGACCGTTCCTGGACAGCGACGAGGCCGCCGAGGTGATGCCGCTGGCGCGGGCGCTGCTGCTGGTGGCGGTCGTCCAGCAGTTCATGGACTGCGCGCAGAACATCGGCGTCGGACTGCTGCGCGGTCTCGGCAACACCAAGAGCGGGTTCCGCATCACGCTCATCGGTTACTGGGCCGTGGGGCTGCCGGTCCTGCTGGTCTTCGCCTACGGATTCGGGCTCCGCGGGCCGGGGGTATGGCTCGGCCTGTGCGCGGGCCTCGCGGTCACCGCGGTGCTGCTGCTGCGGCGGTTCGACCACGACCTACGGGCGTTACGGCCGGAACCGGAGCGACGGGGAACCGTCACCGCTCAGCCCGGCTCGCCGTAGAGTTGCTCGCCCGCCAGGAACCGTCGCTCCAGATCGCCGAGGATTTCGCGGACCGTATCCGTATCCAGGTCCGACAGACGCTTGAACCGGATACACGATTTGCCGCACGAGACCTTCCCCAGCCGGTCCGCGTACACCTCGGCGATGTAGCGCCCGTCCTGGAGCGCCGAAATATACAGCGATACATAGTTCTTCCGAGCGGCCAGCGATACCACCGGCCACTCGGAGGGCTTCTTCATACTCTTGCTCTGGTAGGGGATCAGGCCGTATCCGAGCATGCTCGCGCCCATGGATCCGGTCAGCACCGGCTCGAAGGCGGGCGCGCTCGCCCGGATGATCGCGTCGAGCTCGCGCAATTCCTCGGCCTTCGGCCCGGCCGCCGCCAGGAATTCCTCGAAGGCGGCCGCGTCGATGCTCATCGGTCGACGCTCATCGTCTGGTCACGATGTCCACGCCGGGGGCGGCGTCGGTGATCACCGAATCGGCGGCGAGCACGGCGCCACCCTTGATCCGCCGCCTGGCACGCAGCCTCTGCTCCAGCTTCGTCGCGGTGAAGGACAGCGAACTGTTGAGGATGATCATGATGACCGCGACGACGATCAGCGCCGGGATGATGTTCTGCTCCGACGCGCCGAGCTGCTTGCCCTCGCGGACGATCTCGCCGTAGGTGATCTGATAACCGAGCGCCGTATCCTTCAGCGCGACAACCATTTGCGAGATCAGCGCGGGCAGCATCGCGGTGACCGCCTGCGGCAGCAGGATCAGACGCATCAGCTGGTTCTTGCGCAGGCCGAGTGCGACGGCGGCCTCGGTCTGCCCCTTGGGCAGCGAGCGGATGCCCGCACGGACGATCTCGGCGATGACCGATCCGTTGTAGATGGTCAGCGCGACGACCACCGCGGCCAGCGCCAGATCATCGGATTTGAAGACTTTGTACTCGGAGAAGATCGCGAACAGGAAGATCATCAGGATCAGCACCGGGATGGCCCGGGAGAATTCGACGATCGCACCGGCCACGATGCGCACCCACCGATGTTCGGAGAGCCGCAGGATGCCGAAGATCATGCCCAGTACCAGCGCGAAGACGATGGAGAGCACCGCGGCGACGATGGTGCCCTTCAGGCCGGGCAGCAGGTAGGTCTCCCAGACGTCGGAGTCCAGGAAGGGTTTCCACTTCTCGGCGGCGAACTGTCCCTGCTCGTCGAACGCCCGGTACAGCACGAATCCGAGCGCGATGATCACCGCGGCCACCAGCACCGAGATGAGGTTGTTGCGCAGCCGCGCGCGGGGCCCCGGCGCGTCGAAAAGTACGGATGCGCCGGAGCTCATCGGGCCACCTCGAATCGCTTGGCGAGCCAGCCGAACAACAGGCCGGCTGGGAGGGTCAGACAGACGAAGCCGAGGGCGAAAATGGCGCCGATCGCGATGATGGCGGCCTCGTTCTCGTTCATCTCGGCCATGAGGTAGGCCGCCTCGGCGACGCCGATGGCCGAGGCGATCGTCGAATTCTTGGTGAGCGCGATGAACACGCTGCCCAGCGGGGCGATCACCGATCGGAAGGCCTGCGGCAGCACCACGTAACGCAGATTCTGAGCGAAGCTGAAACCGAGCGAGCGACCCGCCTCGGACTGGCCGAGCGCCACGGTGTTGATACCCGAGCGCAGCGATTCGCAGACGAACGCGCCGGTGTAGACGCTGAGCCCGACGATGGCCCAGCGGTAGTTGTTGTCGGTGATCGAATCGCCCGCGAGCTTCCAGCCCAGCGTGAGGTAGAGACCGAGCGAGCAGAACAGGATGATCAGCGTCAGCGGGGTGTTGCGGAAGACGGTGACGTAGGCGGTGCCGAGCGCGCGAGCGACCGGAACCGGGGATACGCGCATCGCGGCGACCAGGGTTCCCAGGATCAGTGCGCCGACGGCGGAGAAGACGGTCAGCTGGATGGTCACCCAGAAGGCTTCCAGAATCCTGGTGTCGTATTCCGAGATCAGGTCGAACACGGTGGGCGTATCCCTCCGATCGGTAGGGGGTCGGCAGTTCGGCGAAACGGGTGGCCGGCGCGATCGCCGACCACCCGCGCCGGGATCAGTAGCGGTTCACCGTGGGCGGCTGCGGCGCCGGGTAGCCCGAGCTGCCGACCGTCGTGGCGAAGGCCTTGGACCAGGAACCGTCGGCGATCATGGCCTCGATGGCGTCGTTGATCTGGCCGCGGATCTCGGTATCGCCCTTCTTGACGCCGATGCCGTAGTTCTCCGTGGTGAACGGTTTGCCGACGACCTTGAGCTGGCCGGGGGACTGGGCGGCGAAACCGGCGAGAATGATGTCGTCGGTGGTCACGGCGTCGACCGAACCGTTGCGCAGCGCCTCGACACACAGCGAGTAGGTGTCGAACTCCTGCAACTGGACGTCCTTGGCGTACTTGTCCTTGACGTTCTGCGCGGGTGTCGAACCCTTCACCGAGCACAACTTCTTGTTGCCGGTCAGCGATTCGGCGCCGGTGATATCGGTGTTGTCGGCCTTCACCAGCAGCGACTGGCCCGCCACGAAATACGGACCGGCGAAATCGACCTTCTCCTTGCGCTTGTCGGTGATCGAGTAGGTGGCGACGACGAAGTCCACCTGACCGTTCTCGATCAACGTCTCACGCTGGGCCGACGGTGATTCCTTGAATTCGATGTTCTCGGGTTTCACGCCGAGCTTCCCGGCGACGTACTTGGCGACCTCGACGTCGAAACCGCTGAACGAGCCGTCCTTGTTGCGCAGGCCGAGGCCGGGCTGATCGAATTTGATGCCGACGGTCAGCTTGCCGTCCTTGGCGTTTTCGAGGCCGGATTTGTCGTCGCCGCCGCCACAGGCGGAGACGGCGAGCGCCAGGGCGATCGCCCCGACACCGAAGCGCAGTGCACGGTTGATCCTCATCGAGTTCCTAACTCCTCTTATGGTTTTCGTTGCCGTGTTCCAGTGCGGTCAGTGGCTCAGGATCTTGCCGAGGAAATCCTTGGCACGGTCGGATTTCGGTGCGGTGAAGAAGGATTCGGGCTCGGTGTCCTCGACGATCGATCCGTCGGCCATGAACAGCACGCGATTGCCCGCCCGGCGGGCGAAACCCATCTCGTGGGTGACCACGAGCATGGTCATCCCCTCCTTGGCCAGCGAGACCATGACGTCGAGCACCTCGTTGACCATCTCCGGGTCCAGGGCCGAGGTCGGCTCGTCGAAGAGCATCACCTTCGGGCTCATCGCCAGCGCGCGGGCGATCGCCACGCGCTGCTGCTGACCGCCCGAGAGTTGCGCCGGATACTTGTCGGCCTGGTTCGCGATACCGACCCGCTCGAGCAGTTCCATCGCGCGTGCGCGGGCGGCGTCCTTCTTGACCTTGCGGACCTTGATCGGCGCGAGCATCACGTTCTCGACGATGGTCTTGTGCGCGAAGAGATTGAAGGACTGGAACACCATGCCGACGTCGGCGCGCAACGCCGCCAGCGCCTTTCCCTCGGCGGGCAGCGGTACCCCGTCGATGGCGATATCGCCGGAATCGATCGGCTCCAGCCGATTGATGGTGCGGCACAGCGTCGACTTACCCGAGCCGGACGGGCCGAGCACGATGACGACCTGACCCCTGGGCACCTCGAGATTGATGTCGCGCAGGACGTGGAGTTCGCCGAAATGCTTGTCCACCTTGCTCATCGCGATCATGGGCGGTCCGGCGGCGGGGGCCTGCGCGGGGGCGTCCTTGCTCAGCGACTGCGGCACGTCCGCGGCGGCTTCGTTCCCGGTCGTGGCGTCCCCGGCGGAATCGGGCGCGGCATCGGCGTCGGTCATGGTCCTTGACCTTAGGCGGAAAAACGAGTTTTGCCCTGCTTTCCATGACACGCCGTCACGGCACGCCGAGTGGTCACATGGCCGTAACCTCCGCGTTCCCCCCGCGCGCAAACTCCGGTATGCCCCGAGCCTGCGCCGATGCGCGCGAAAGGCCGCACGCGGGCACCCGTACCCTGGACGGGTGGATTCGATCGGACACACCGCGCTGCATCCCCTCCGGCTCCAGCCCGAAGAAGACGCTCGCAGTTACGAGGTCCGCACCTTCGGTTGCCAGATGAACGTGCACGATTCCGAACGCTTGTCCGGGCTGCTGGAGGATGCGGGATATGTGAAGGCCGCGCCCGGCGCGACGGCCGACCTCGTCGTCTTCAACACCTGTGCGGTGCGCGAGAACGCCGACAACAAGCTGTACGGCACCCTCGGTCATCTCGCGCCGATCAAGGCCGGACGCCCCGGGATGCAGATCGCCGTCGGCGGCTGCCTGGCGCAGAAGGACCGCGACGTGGTCGTGCGCAAGGCGCCCTGGGTGGACGTGGTGTTCGGCACCCACAACATCGGGTCGCTGCCGGTGCTGCTGGAGCGGGCCCGCCACAACGCCGAGGCGCAGGTCGAGATTCTCGAATCGCTGGAAGCCTTCCCGTCCACGCTGCCCGCCAAACGCGAGTCGGCCTACGCGGGGTGGGTCTCGATCTCGGTGGGCTGCAACAACACCTGCACCTTCTGCATCGTGCCCGCGCTGCGCGGCAAGGAAGTCGACCGGCGTCCCGGCGATGTGCTCGCCGAGGTACGGGCACTGGTCGAGCAGGGCGTCCTCGAGGTGACGCTGCTCGGTCAGAACGTGAATTCCTACGGCGTCAATTTCGTCGATCCGGCCGACTCAAGTGATTCCTCGGGATCGCGCGACCGCAGCGCGTTCGCGAAACTGCTGCGCGCGTGCGGCGATATCGAAGGCCTGGAGCGGGTGCGTTTCACCTCGCCGCATCCGGCCGAATTCACCGACGACGTCATCGAGGCCATGGCCGAGACGCCGAATATCTGCCCGCAATTGCATATGCCGCTGCAATCCGGCTCGGACCGCGTCCTCAAGGCCATGCGCCGCTCCTACCGCAAGGAGCGCTACCTCGGCATCATCGAGAAGGTCCGTGCCGCCATGCCGCACGCGGCCGTCACCACCGACATCATCGTCGGCTTCCCCGGCGAGACCGAAGAGGATTTCCAGGAGACCCTGGACGTGGTGCGCCGGGCCCGTTTCACCAGCGCCTACACCTTCCAGTACTCGAAGCGTCCGGGAACTCCGGCCGCCGAGATGGCCGACCAACTGCCCAAAGCGGTGGTGCAGGAACGCTACATGCGGCTCATCGCGTTGCAGGACGAGATCTCCCTCGAGGCCAATCGCGCGCTGATCGGCACCGAGGTGGAACTGCTCGTCGCCGAGGGCGCGGGGAAGAAGAACGCGGCGACCGCGCGCATGAGCGGGCGCGCGCGGGACGGCAGACTCGTGCATTTCCGCCCCGTCGACACCGCCGAACCGATCCGTCCCGGCGATATCGTCACCGTCGACATCACCGAGGCGGCCCCGCACCACCTGATCGCCGATTCACCGATCAGGACGCATCGGCGCACCACCGCGGGCGACGCGCACGAGCGCGGCATCACCCCGAAGACCGAGCCGATCGGCGTCGGTCTCGGTCTGCCGAGGATCGGCGCCCCGGCCCAGGAACCGGTCGCGGCCTCGGGGTGCGCCACCGGATGCGGTGTCTGATCGCGGTGACGATGTGACCGAAGACAGGTGTTACCCGAGCCGACCGCACGATCGACGCGAGGCGCGCGTTTCAGCAGCGGCGGGCAGGTTTCCGGCACGGGAGAATTCGTGAAAGACGAATCGGACCAGGTAGACCCCGACGACGGACCGGAGACCTCCGACTCCCGTTCCGGTGCCGCATCGGGCGGCGGCGCGGCGGATCAGCCGCCTACTACCGGCCGTAGTGGGTCGGATGCCGAGCCCGGCCCCTCGAATGGCACAGTGGACCGGTCCGGAGCAGTCGGCGAACCAGGCGAAGGAGACGAAGGCGCAGTGAACTCGGTCGAGAACGGCAAGGACTTCGAGCAGTTCCGCGACGAGCTCGACGCCGTGGAACGTCGCATCGCGGGCGAGATCGACCCCGGTGCGCGCGCCATGGTGGTCGCGGGCGCGGTCTTCCTGCTTCTGCTGTCGCTGGTGCTGCCGCATACCGGCGATGCCAGGGGGTTCGACGTCCTGCTCGATACCGAAGCGGGCCGGATCGAACATATCGGTCTGCCCTCGCGCGTATTCGTCTGGTTCGTCGTGGTGTTCGGCGTCGGTTTCTCACTGCTCGCCCTGATGACCCGCCGGTGGGTGCTGGCGTGGATAGCGGTCGCGGGTTCGGCCATCGCCAGCGTCTTCGGCGTGCTGTCGATCTGGCACCGCCAGACACCGGGCATCGGCAATCACGTGGTCTCGGGCCCCGGCATCGGACTCGTGCTCGGCACCCTGGCGATCGTGGTGCTGACCTTCCACTGGATCCGCGTCGTGTGGAGTCGCACCGCATTGCAGTTGGAAGCCGAGGAACAGCGACGTATCGCCGCCGCCAGGGCCGAAGCCGACGACCACCGCCGACTCACCGGCGAATAGGAATTCAGCGCGGGGCCGCTGCCTCGGAGGTTGCTGCCTCAGAGGTTGCTGACAGCGCCTTCGGCGGCCTCGGCCCATTCGCGCCACTGTTTGGCCTGGTCCAGCGCCTTCTGCGCGTCGCGCGCCTTACCCGCGGCCTCGGCCTTGGCGGCCTGCTCCTCGTAGTGGGCGACCTTCTCGCGGAACTGCGCCGCGCGGGCCATCGCCTCCGGATCGCTGCGCCGCCACTGCGCGTCCACCGCGTCGCGCACCCGCTTCTCGATGGCGCGCAACTTTCCTTCCAGTTCCTGGATACGTTCGCGCGGCACCTTGCCGAGGGCGTCCCAGCGGTCCTGCAATTCGCGCAGGGCGGAGCGAGCGGCCTCGAGACCGTTGGCCGGGTCGATGTTCTCGTAGGTGTGCAGCAGTTCTTCCTTGGCGGTGGCGTTGTGCTCGAATTCCGCGTCGCGTTCGGAGACCGCGGCATTGCGCGCCGAGAAGAAGACGTCCTGCGCGCTCTTGAAGCGCCGCCACAGCGTCTCGTCGGCTTCGCGCGGTGCGCGGCCCGCGGCCTTCCACTCGGTCAGCAGGTCACGGAAGACCGACGCGGTGCCGACCCAGTCGGTCGAACCCGACAGTTCCTCGGCCTGCTCGCACAACTCTTCCTTGCGTGACTTCGCGGCGGCGCGTTCGCGATCGAGTTCGGCGAAATGCGCGCCCCGACGACGGTTGAATGCCTCGCGCGCCTTCGAGTACCGCTTCCACAGCGCGTCGTCCACCTTGCGGTCGACCCCGCGGATGGATTTCCACTCGTCCAGGATTTCGCGCAGCCGATCGCCCGCGGCCTTCCACTGGGTGGACTCGGCGGCGATCTTCTCGGCCTCCGCGCACAGCGTTTCCTTGCGCTCGGTGTGCTCGTGCCGCGCGCGGTCCTTCTCCTCCTTGGCGTGGGCGGCGGCCTCTTCGGAATGTTCGGTGATCGCCTGCAAGCGGCGGGCCAAACCGTCGATATCGCCGATGACGGCGGCGGTCGGCAGCGATTCGGCCAGCGTCAACGCCGCGGCCTTGGTCTTGCGGGCATCCGCGCCCGCGGCCAGTCGCGCCTCGAGCAGCGCCACCTCGGTGGCGAGATCGTCGAAGCGTCTGCCGAAATGCGCGAGCCCCTCGGCGGCGTCACCGGCCTGCCACGATCCGACGACGTGTTCGCCCTCGGAGGTTTTCACCCAGGCGGTGCCGTCCTCGTCGACGCGGCCCCACGCGCTGGGGTCGGTGACGGTCGGGACGACCACCGGATGGGGATGCTGGGCGCTCTGGCCGGGCGCGGGCTTGATCGCGTGCGGCTTCGGATGGGGGGTCGAACCACCGGGTTTCGGGGCGCCGGACGGTCGCGGTGCACTGCCGGGGGTGGCTTTCGCGGTTCCGTTGCTGTCGCTCATTGCTCTCCGTCCCTGCCGCGCGTCACGGCTGCCTGGTTACGCCCTAGCTCATCCCATTCAACCCGGTCCGAGCCGCCGAGACCATTGATCCGCGCCTCTCACGGGTTGTTCCCAGGGATGCGAACCCGTGATGACCTGGGTTGTAGCAACCTCGACACTATCAATCCCGGCAAGGATTGACGCAGAGACACTCGAAGCCGCCCACCGTCGCGGCCGGTGCCGACGGGCGCGAAGCGCCGTCGGGACGAACGGCTACCGTTACGTGGTGCTCTCCATTGCGGCCCTGGTCCCGTCGCCGCCGATCCTGGTTCCCGAGCTCGTCGGCGCCGCCTCACGCGCACCAGGAGCCGATCCGGACGACCCGCCCGCCGTGCTGCGGGCGGCCGTTTCCGCCGCGGGCGCGACGCTGGCCGGGGCGGCTCGGCACTGGACGGTGCTCGGTTCCGGTGACGCCGACCAGGTCTTCGGACCGGACGCGAGGGGCACCTTTCGTGGCTACGGGCTCGACGTCCGCGTCGGGCTGTCCCCCGACGCCGTCGCCGATTCCGGGGCGGGGCCCGATCCCGAGCTTCCGCTGTCCGTGCTGATCGCCGGATGGTTGCGTGGGCAGGTCGGCCCCGATATCAGCGTGCGGGCCCGCGTTCTCGCGGCCGACACTTCCGCCGAGCGGTGCGCCCGGGCCGGGGCCGATCTGCGCGCCGAACTCGACGCGGCGGACGAACCGCACGCGGTGCTCGTCGTCGCGGACGGCGCGGCGACCCTGTCGCTGAAGGCGCCCGGATATCTCGACGATCGCGCGGCGGGCAGCCAACAGGCGCTGGACCTGGCACTCGACGCGGGTGATCGCGCGGCCCTGCTCGCACTCGACCCTGCCCTGTGCGCCGAATTGTCCATCGCGGGACGTCCCGCGTTTCAGGCGCTGGCAGGTTTGTTCGCGGCCGATTCCGTCGATCCGAGCGTCGACACGCTCTACCGTGACGCGCCCTACGGCGTCGGCTACCACGTCAGCCTGTGGCGACCGGGCGGCGCCGGATGAGCAGGCGAGCCACGCCCCGCGCGGCAGGGCAGCGGGTATGACCGAGGTAGCGTCCACCGGGATCACCCCGATCGCCGTCGTCGGGCCGACCGCGTCCGGAAAATCCGATCTCGGAATCGATCTGGCCGAACGCCTCGACGGCGAGATCGTGAACATCGACGCCATGCAGCTGTATCGGGGCATGGATATCGGCACGGCCAAATCGCCGCCGTCCGAACGCCGAGGCATCGCGCACCACCAGCTCGATGTTCTCGACGTGACCGAATACGCCACCGTCGCCGCGTATCAGAGCGCGGCGGGCGCGGATGTCGAGGCCATCATGGCGCGCGGTCGGACCCCCGTCATCGTCGGCGGTTCGATGATGTATGTCCAAGCGCTGCTGGATCAATGGGATTTCCCGGCCACCGATCCCGTCGTGCGCGCGCGGTGGGAGCGGGTACTCGCCGAACGCGGTGTGGTCGCGCTGCACGAGGCGTTGCGCCAGGCCGATCCGGCGGCCGCGGCGACCATCCTGCCCACCGACGGACGGCGCATGGTGCGCGCGCTCGAGGTCGTCGAACTGACCGGACGCCCCTTCGCGGCCTCGGCCCCCGTGATCGGTGAACCACGGTGGGGGACGATCATCATCGGGGTGGACCGCGATACCGCGGAACTCGACGCCCGGATCGAAGCGCGGACCGCGCTGATGTTCGACAGCGGATTGGTCGACGAGGTACGCGGGCTGATAGATCTGGGCCTACGCGAGGGTGTCACCGCGCGCCGGGCCATCGGCTACGCGCAAGTCCTCGCCCATCTCGACAACGAATACGACCTGAACGACGCGCGGGAACGCACTCTCATCGGCACCCGGCGTTATGTGCGAAGGCAGCGTTCGTGGTTTCGCCGGGACACCCGGGTGCGCTGGGTGAACGGCGCCGACCCGGATCCGGCCGCGACGGCGCTGTCTGTGCTCGAATCGACGGAACGGACCAGTAGGTGATCGGACAGAACAATCGGGTGGTGTCCGCCCGGACGGCTCGGACAGCACCGGCGGCAGGGACGGCGGGGCCGCGGTGATGAACAGGGAATCTCCCCGCGCCAGGCAGGCCCGCGGCGGATCCGGCCGCACCGCGGGTGACGTCGCGAACCGCAGGGTGAGCACCCGCAACGCCTCGATGCAGGTGTGGGAGGCGTACCTGAACAATCGCGCCACCCGCAATCGCGACGGACGTTTCCTCGTGCAGGGCGTGCGTCCCATCACCCAGGCCGTGGCCAACGACTGGCCCATCGAGACGCTGCTCTACCGGCTCGGCACCCCCGAACTGTCCGGCTGGGCCAGGGAACTGCTCGATTCCGCCGAGGTCCCGTGCATCGGACTCGTCCCCGAGTTGATGGCCGAACTCGGCGAGAAGGCAGGCGGCATACCGGAAGTCGTGGCCGTCGCGGAATCGCGGACGACCGAACTCGATGATTTCGCACCGGGTGAACCCGGTGAGGACGCGCCCGTCGTGGTGGTGTTCGACCGGCCCAATTCGCCCGGCAATCTCGGCACCCTGATCCGTTCGGCGGACGCGTTCGGCGCGGACGCGGTGATCGTCACCGGACACGGCGCCGATCACTACGATCCGCAAGCGGTGCGCGCGTCGACCGGATCGCTGTTCGCGGTGCCGGTGCTGCGGGCGGCGGGCGCGGCCCAGGTGCTGGCCTTCCGGGATCGCCAGATCGGGCGCGGCATTCCCACCCGCGTCGTCGGCACCGACGAGAACGGCACGCACGCGGTCTTCGACCACGATTTCGCCGACGCGACCATCCTGGTGGTCGGCAACGAGTCGAGCGGTATGAGCGCGGCCTGGCAGCAGGCGTGCGACGACCTGGTCTCCATTCCGATGGGAGGTTCGGCGAGTTCGCTCGGCGCGCCGTCGGCGGGTGCGGTGGCGCTGTACGAAATTTCCCGACAGCGCCGGACGTTCGTCGGATAGGGAGTAACCCGCCCGTATACCGGGGCGTCGCCGACCCGGATAATCGAGGAAAAGCACCCGAGGATCAGGAGCGCACGTGGCGGATATCGAGTTCAGCAAAGGGCACGGCACCGAGAACGATTTCGTGGTGCTGCCCGATCTCGACGTCCGTCTCGAATTGACCGAGGAGCGCGTCGCCGCGCTCTGCGATCGTCAGCGCGGACTCGGCGCCGACGGTGTGCTGCGCGTCGCCCGCGCGGGCACGCTGCGCGAGGCGGGGGTGCTGGCGACGATTCCGAACGGCATCGCCGAAACCGACTGGTTCATGGACTACCGCAACGCGGACGGCTCCGTCGCCGAGATGTGCGGTAACGGGGTGCGGGTCTTCGCCCACTACCTCGCGGTCGCCGGTCTGGAAGCCGCCGCCGAATTCGTCGTCGGCAGCCGCGCTGGTGCGCGCCCGGTCACGGTCCACGCCGCGGACCACGCGTACGGCGATGTCACCGTCGGAATGGGTCGGATCACCGAACTGGGCTCCTCGACCGCGACCATCGCCGGCTGGGGCTACCCGGGAATCGGCATCGATGTCGGGAATCCGCATCTGGCCTGCGTCGACGCGAATCTGTCCGCCGAGGCGTTGGCCAAACTGGATCTGACGGTCTCGCCCGGCTACGACCCGGACCTCTTCCCGCTCGGGGTCAATATCGAGATCCTCACCCCGCTGGGCGCCGACCGGGCGGCCGATATGCGCGTCTACGAACGCGGTGTCGGCGAAACCCGTTCCTGCGGAACGGGAACCGTCGCGGCGGCGGCCGCGGTCCTGGCCGCGGAAGGGTTCGCCATCGGCACCGACACCGACGAGGTGACGATCCGGGTGCCCGGCGGTTCGGTGCGCGTCGGACTCGACGGCGGCGACGCGTGGCTGCGCGGCCCATCGGTCCTCGTCGCCTCCGGACGCCTCGCCGAACAGTGGTGGAACGGGCTCTGACGGCGGATTCGCGAATATCGAAGTGCGCTGACCCGCACGAACGTGGCAAGCTGGATGGCGTATGAGGAATTCAGAGACTTTCGATATCAATCCGGCCGCCGACGACGATCTCGTCGAGACGGCCGATGACACCGTGGACGCCGGGGACGTGGTGGCCGAACATGCCGCCCGTATGCGCGCTCGCGACGAGCAACTGAAGGGCACCCGCCACGCGGGCTGGGCGAGCGAACCGACCACCGGTGAACTCCAGCTCGACGACCGCGCTTCCCTGCGCCGTGTCGCCGGTCTGTCCACCGAACTCGCCGACATCACCGAGGTCGAGTACCGGCAGCTGCGCCTGGAACGGGTCGTGCTGGTCGGGGTGTGGACCGCCGGTTCGTCGGCCCAGGCCGATGCCAGCATGGCCGAGTTGGCGCTGCTGGCCGAAACCGCCGGTTCCGAGGTGCTCGAAGCGCTGATCCAGCGTCGCGATCGGCCCGATCCGGCCACCTACATCGGCTCGGGCAAGGCCGAGGAACTGCGCGCGGTGGTGCTCGAGTCCGGCGCGGACACGGTGATCTGCGACGGTGAACTCACCCCGGCCCAGCTGACAGCGCTGGAGAAGGTCGTCAAGGTCAAGGTCATCGACCGGACGGCGCTGATCCTGGACATCTTCGCCCAGCACGCCACCTCGAGCGAGGGCAAGGCGCAGGTCGCGCTCGCGCAGATGGAGTACATGCTGCCGCGGCTGCGCGGCTGGGGTGAATCCATGTCACGGCAGGCCGGTGGTCGCGCGGGCAGCAACGGCGGTGTGGGTCTGCGCGGTCCCGGTGAGACCAAGATCGAGACCGACCGCAGGCGCATCCGCGAGCGGATGGCGAAACTGCGCCGCGAGATCCGCGAGATGAAGACCGCGCGCGACACCAAGCGGGCCCGTCGCACCTCCAGCGGCGTGCCCTCGGTGGCCATCGTCGGCTACACCAACGCGGGCAAGTCGAGTCTGATGAACACCCTGACCGGCGCGGGGCTGCTGGTTCAGGACGCGCTGTTCGCCACCCTCGATCCGACCACCCGCAGGGCCGCCCTCGACGACGGCCGCGAGGTGGTCTTCACCGACACGGTCGGATTCGTCCGCCACCTGCCGACCCAGCTGATCGAGGCGTTCCGTTCGACGCTGGAAGAGGTCACCGGCGCGGATCTGCTGCTGCACGTCGTCGACGGTTCCGATCCGATGCCGTCGGGGCAGATCAAGGCGGTCCGCGAGGTGATCACCGACGTGATCAAGGAGCAGGGCGCCGCCGCGCCACCGGAATTGCTGGTGGTCAACAAGATCGACGCCGTCGATCCGAACGAACTCACCCGCTTGCGCGGTGTGATGCCGGACGCCGCCTTCGTCTCGGCCCACACCGGTACCGGCATCGCCGAACTGCGCGACCGGCTCGCCGAGGTGCTCGGCGGACTCGACGTCGAGATCAGCGTGCTGCTGCCCTACACGCGCGGTGATCTGCTGGCACGCATCCACGCCGACGGCCGCATCATCGCCTCCACCCACGAGGAGGGCGGAACCCGGGTACGTGCCCGCGTTCCGCACGCGCTGGCGGCGGCACTGTCGGAATACGCCCACGCGGGTGGCTCCGCGCGCGGCGAGGCTTGATCCGTCGGCGGTTATTCCAGTTCGCTGAGGGATCTGCCGACGTCGGCGAGGGTTATCGGCCTGCCGAAGTCCTGGGTGTACCGGTACGGGGTGAATCCGCACCGGAACACCCCGGTGTTCGGGCCGAATTCCGCGGCTTTCCACCCCTCGGGCGTCGCCTGCTGGACGTTGAAACATCGCGTCTGCTCGGCCATCGGCCGTGACAGGTCCAGCGGCGCCTGCAAGCCCCCGGCGGTCCAGGCGGTCTCCTTGCGCGCGGCGTGGTAGACGCAGGCCCGCGTCAATTCGTCACCGCAGGTCGCGGCGGATTTCGCGAACAGTACCCACGCCTGAAAAGCCCGGAGCACCTGGAAGGTGATGTCGCTACTGGGCGCGTACTGATCGAACATATCCTTCAACTGCCGCACGGCGGGCACTCGCGCGGCGGCGTCGAGCGGGGCGATGCCGCTCAGGTCGATGTAGTAGTTCCTGTTCTCCAGCGAATCCCGCATCGCGCCGAGGAATTCGGAGTTGTAGGAGGTGGCGTTGGCGTCGATCCAGTCCGGCTGGTACCCGATATCGGTGAGCGCTTCCTGGAGGCGGGCCAGATGGCGGAATTCGCCGAGGAAGATCAGTCCGCGCACCCGGTCGGCCCTGAGCGCACGGGCATACGATGTCCAGTCCGAAATCCCGGCGGGAGGATACTTCTCGTTGTAGACGACCGTCGCGCCCGTCGCGGTCAGTGATTCGGTGATCTTCTCGCTCATGACCTCGGTGATCGGGGAATCGCCGACCAGCACGCCGATCGAGTTCGCCGAGCCGGGATGTTCGTCGTTGATCAGCCAGTCGTGGAAGCCGGAGTAGGGATCGACATTTTCCGAGACCGTGGCCCCACTGCTCAGTTGCAGGTCCGATCCGGTGTTCGCGCTCGTCGTGACGTGCGCCGGAAATTCCGGGAGCAGGCAGGACAGCCGGTCCTTCACGCCGAGACCGTCGAGCGCGGCCCCGCCGCCGACGAGAAAGAAATCCTCGCGGCACGATTCGACCATCCGCTGATGCACCTCGGTCAGATTGGTGTCGCGGATATTCGCCACGAGTGTGCGCCCGTTGATTCCGCCCGCGGCATTGCACCAGGACGTGAACACCTTCGCCGCGTCGATGAAATCCCGGTATCGCGTGAAGCCGACGTCGGAGAAGGTGCCGACTTCGATCTCGTCGGCCGTCACGCCCGGCGCCGACGCGCTGCTCGCGTCGCCGGGACGGCAGATGTCGGTCAGGTTGCCGAAGGAACCCGACGCCGCGCTCTTCGCGTCCTGCGCACCCCCGCCGCTGCCGCACCCCGTCGCGATCAGGCAGGCCGCCACGACGGCGACGCCGATTCTGTTCGGTCTCAACGTATTCCTCCCGTGCGACGCCCCGCATGACACCGGGTCGTCACCGATTCCCGCCCTGTGCCGGAGTCGACGATCTCGAGGCACGATCGACGAATCCTGTTGCAGGCAAACGCATCGCGACCGTGCGTGCGTGAAGTCGAAGTTACCGCAACGAGATCCGGGATCGGGAACCGCGTACCCCGATCAGGTCGAGTCGCGCGGCACCAGGTGCGCGAAATCGCCGTCCGGCGTGACCGATTTGCTGGGATATCCCAGCGTCGTCATCATGGCGGACACCGCGACATCCACGATTTCCGTGGCGTGGAAGGCGATCGAGGTCAACGGCGGATCGCTCACCGCGGCGAGCGCGATGGTGTCGACACCCATCACCGCCAGATCCTCCGGGCAGCGCAGACCGGCCCGGCGGATCCCGTGCAGGACGACGAAGGCGACCTCGTCGCTCTGGGCGCAGACGGCCGTCACGCCCTCGTCGACCCAGCGCGACACCGTCTCGGCCGCGCCGGAACCGTCCGTGGCGAATGTCGCGACTTCCACGTCGGGCAGATTCCGCACTCGCGCGGCGGCCCGCATTCCTCGCAACCAGTACTCGCCGAGCGGTCGCAATTTCTTGTCGTCGGAGTACGCGAACGCCAGACGCCGGTGTCCGCGCTCCTCCAGATGCGCGACCCGCAGTTCGCCGACCGTCAGGTCCAACGCGGCCAGGGCGCGCAGATTGTTGCTGCCGAGGTGGATCTGCGGGATGCCCGCGGCCTCGACGGCCGCGAGCGCCGAACCGCGCAGCGGGAAGGTGCCCGCGACCGCGATGGGATTCAGATTCGAGATCGCGTCGACCACATTGCTCGCGTCCTCGGTCTCGAATTGCAGCGACAGCACGATGCCCTGCTGGGCCAGTGCGGTGGTCAGTCGGCTGCCGACTTCCATCGCCAGCTCGCCCATCGCCATGCGCGGGACGATGTAGAGCACGATGCCGCTGCCGCCGATGGCGAGGTTGCGGGCCGCGAGGTTGGGCCGGTATCCCAACTGCCTGGCGGCCTCGCGAACCACGGCCTGGGTCTGCGCCGAGATGGTCTGACCGGCGACATTGTTCAGCACATAGCTGACCGTCGCCGTCGACACATTGGCGAGGCGGGCGACATCGGCCTTCGTCGGCCGCGCCGATCGCCGCGCACGTACCTCCGCCCGGGTCTCCGAATCGCTCGTCACCAGCGCATCATCGCACGCGATGCTGTCAGGTCGGTCGTCCAGATCCCCCGAAGGCTCTCGCTGCTCCGGCGTCGGTCCGCCCCCGCGGTGCAACCTGTTCCAATCTCGTACGGTACGGTGTCTGGGGAGGCCGTATCTCTACACGGCGCAGGGGCTGTGCATTCCGCTGGGAAATTCCACTACGACGAAGTGCTGGGATCCGACATTCGATGGGGACACCGATGCTTGAATCCTCGCCCGCCGAGGCGTATCTGTCCGATGGCGCGAAGCTCGACGTGACGTTGGACGACACCGATATCCGATTGCTGGAGGCGCTGCTGGCGCCGTTGCGCGCGTGGACCAGTCCGCGCTTCTTCGGCCTGGAGAACATTCCGGCCGAAGGACCGGTGCTACTCGTCGGCAATCACAATCTGATGGGCGTCATCGACGCGCCACTGCTCTTTCCGGAAGTACTGCGTAAACGGGGGCGGGTGATTCGCGGTCTCGCCGAGAACGTGTTGATCGCGGTGCCGGGACTGCGCCATTTCCTGCACTACTACGGCACGGTGCGTGGCACACGCGAGAACTGCATGGCGATGTTGCGCCGCGGGGACGCCGTGATCGTGTTCCCCGGCGGCGGACGCGAGGCGATTCGCCGCAAGAACGAGAAATACCTCCTCAAGTGGGAGGGTCGCACCGGATTCGCGCGGATGGCGATCGAGGCGGGCGCGCCGATCGTGCCGGTCGCGATGATCGGTGTCGACGATGCGTACGACATCGTCTTCGACGGCGATCATCCGGTGATGCGTCCGGTGCGCTGGACCGTCGAGGCGCTGGGATTGAAGGCGAATCTGACTCCGCCGCTGTTGCGCGGTGTCGCGGCCACGATGTTGCCCCGTCCGGAACGGTTCTATTTCTCGGTGGGCGCGCCGATCGATCCGGCGCCGTGGCGCGATGCCACCGACCTCGACGTCGCGGCCGCCGATCTGTGCGATGTGGTCCGCAAAGGACTCGAAGAGGAGATGAACTACCTGTTCGAGGCCAGGGACCGTGACACGGGACGGACCCTCGCGGGACGCCTGCGCGCGATGCTGCCGATCTGAGTTCGGTTCCCGCGCCTACGACGCCCGTCGCAACGCGGTGCGCAACCCGCTGTGACCGGAACGATTGCCGCGACCGCCGGGAAATGGTCCGGGCACGTCGAACTTTCGTTCCGACGCCGTCTCCGGGGCGTCATCGGAGGTCGCGAGCAGCAGACTGTCCGGGAGCGCCAGTTTGTGAATCGTGCGCAGCGTCAGCAGGTACTGGCGCAGCAGCGGTCCGGTCGTATAGGGCAGGTCGTATCGGTCGCAGAGATCGCGCACCCGATGTGCGATCTCCGCGTAGCGATTGCTCGGTAGATCCGGGAACAGGTGATGCTCGATCTGGTAGCAGAGATTGCCGCTGAGGAACGCGAGAACACGTCCGGCGTCGAAATTCGCGGAGCCGAGCATCTGACGGAGATACCACTCGGACTTGGTTTCGTTGTCCAGCACGTTGGGTTCGAACTTCTCGGCTCCGTCCGGGAAATGTCCGCAGAAGATCACCAGGTATGCCCAGATATTTCGCAGCACGTTGGCGCTCGCCGTCGCGGACAATGTCCGCCGCCAGCGTCGGCCGTTGAACGCGGGGAAGAGGAGATAGTCCTTGCCGATCTGCCGCGTGATCTTGCGAAGCAGGGCCCGGGTGTGTTTGGTCTTCTCTACCGGATCTCCGGAGCGTTCCTGCGCGGAATAGAGGCCGTGCAGGGCTATACCCCATTCGAAGGTGGCGGCCAGCAGGAGATTCCGAACCGGTTGCAGCAGATGTTCCGGTCGCCACGACTCGTCGCGGGTCACACGCATCACGCCGAAGCCGATGTCCTCGTCCATGCCGAGCACATTCGTGAAGACGTGATGGCGATAGTTGTGTGAATATCGCCACTGCGCGGACACACCGGCCATGTCCCATTCCCATGTGCTGGAATGTATTTCCGGATCGTTCATCCAGTCCCACTGGCCGTGACCGACGTTGTGCCCGATCTCCATGTTCTCGATACTCTTGGCCACCGCGAGCCCGACGGTACCGAGGACCCAGCCGGGTCTGTTCCTGGTGAGTGCGATGGTCAGCCGCGCGGTCACATCGAGTGCCCGCTGGAATGCGATGGTGCGCCGGATATAGGCCGCGTCCCGGCTGCCGCGCCGATCGGTGATGTCGCGGCGGATCGCGTCGAGTTCGCTACCGAGTGCTTCGATATCGGACGCGCTCAGATGCGCGTACGCGGCGACCTGTGATATTGCCATTCTGGTATGTCCCCGAGCTGTTGGATTGTTGCCACGATGGGCCGACGAACGAGACGTGACGCGAACCGGTCGTATCGAGGGTTCACCGTTCGAGATCGCGGCCGAGCAGTCGTGTCGCTCGACCGACCGCGCTGTGCGGGGGCTTGCCGCCGATATCTGTCCGACGACGGCTGGCATTGTCGGTCCGGGCCAGGAGCGACCGCGCGCCCGCGATGAACGCCCGTATTCGCGCCGCGATCCAGCCCGTGGTGGTCATCGGATCGTTCCTACCTGCGGTTCGGCTGTATCCCGCGTGTTTTCTGTCGGACATATCGGCCACCGCATGAAACCGTTGTCATCTCAGCGTACGCCGCGACTACAGCGTATGTCTACGCTGTAGATTCACAGCGTAGACATGCCGTGGAGACGGCAAAAATGCCGAGGTCAGACGGCGTTCGGGATCGTCGCGGCCAGGCCGGTCAGCAGGGTGTCCAGCCCTCTCTCCAATTCGGCGGCGCCGTCGTAGGCGGCGAGCACCGGAGCCAGTTCCCGCAGCAGCGGGAATTCGCTGATCGGTAAACGATGCAGGCCGAGTCGCAGCACCTGGTCGGTTTCCTCGGGCCGCTCGACGATTTCCTGGATTTCGTTGAGTACGTGGCCGTAGAGGAATCCCGACAGCGCGCGGTAGATGTGCAGGGCGTCGGCGCCGGAGAATCCGGCGCCGGTGAGCAGCGCCAGAATATCTTCCAGCGGTCGGACCACCGCGGGCGGGCGCAGACCCAACGGGGTGGCCAGCGGTCTGGTGACCAGCAGTGGAACCACGCGTGGATGCGCCAGTGCCAGGCGGCGGAAATCGCGCGCGATCATTCGCAGTTGCGCGGCCCAATCCGCGTCCGAGGAATCGATCGACAATTGCGCGATGACGATCTCGGCGACACCGTCGAGTACGGCGGCCTTGTTCGCGAAGTGGCGATAGATGATCATCGGATCACGGCCCATGGCCTCGGCCAGACGGCGCATCGACAAACCGTCGACGCCGTCGGTGTCGACGATCTCGAGTGCCGCTTCCAGCACCGTCGCCCTGGTGACCGGGCGTTCCGAGCGCTTGGCGTTCGCCGCGGCGTTGTGCCGGTTCCCGGACGTGGAACCGGAGCGCCTGATCGGCGGCTCGGCCATATCGGAGGCCTTCCCATGCATGGCGGGATCTTCGTTGTAGGTCATCAGTGTAGACCTACAACGTTGACGTCATCGTAGCGATCACAACGCGCGCGCGTTCGCGGCTCGGATATCGACGGTTCGTCGGGAATTCGTCGCACGCCGCAGTGATACGGTGGGAGGACCAGTGGACGATCCTGCGTGTTCTCTTCCCGCGGATTCTCGAGCGCTTCGGCGCGACACGTTCGGCCAATCGAGTGGTTGCAGACAGCGGCACCGTCGGCGCTGGCTAGAAGCAGAAGGGGCTGTCCCGGTGTCGAATCGAGAATTCTTCCGAAGGTCCGCGAGCGCGCGCTGTCGCGACGAGCAGAACCGATGGCGCACGAAATCGGTGTCCGCGTGAATACCGCGACCGTTTCCTACGCGCATCTGTTCCGGCTCAGCGATGAATGCGGGATATTCGAACACGCGAAACTGACCGTTCCCCGTGTCGAAAACGGTTACTGCGTGGACGATGTCGCCCGTGCCCTCGTCGTGGCGGTCAGGGAGCCGGAGCCGAGTGCGCGATTGCTCGAACTCGTCCGGGTATATCTGGACTTCGTGATCGCGGCGCTGGACGAGGACGGTCGCTGCCACAATCGCCGGGGCTCCGACCGCGGGTGGCAGGACGACGCGGGCGTCGAAGACCATTGGGGCCGTGCCATCTGGGCGCTCGGTTCGGTGGTCGCTCGCGCGCCCGAACTGGCGGCTACCGCGCTGACGCATTTCACCTCCGCGGCCCGTCGGCGTTCGGAATTTCCCCGCGCGATGGCCTTCGCCGCGCTCGGCGCGTCCGAGGTGCTGCGGGTGCGCCCCGACAACGCCCAGGCGCGTGAGTTGATGGCCGACGCCGCCGAATCTATCGGCGCGCCCACCCGTCGCCTCGACTGGCGCTGGCCGGAACCTCGATTGCACTACGCCAACGCGGTATTGGCCGAGGCGCTGCTCGCGGTCGGCGCGCAGCTGCCGGGGCAGGGCCGCATCCAGGCCGACGGACTCGCGATGCTGCGCTGGCTGCTCGATATCGAGACCTCCGACGGTCATCTGTCGGTCACGCCCATGGACGGGTGGACGACCGGGGAGGCGCGTCCCGGATTCGATCAGCAGCCCATCGAGGTCGCGACGCTCGCCGACGCCTGCGCCCGCGCCTACGACGACACCGGTGACGAGCGGTGGAAGGATTCGGTCCTGCTGTGCCAGGCGTGGTTCCACGGCGCGAACGATATGGCGACCCCGCTGATCGATCCGATCAGCGGCGGATGTTCCGACGGCCTCGAACACACCGGCCGCAACGACAATCAGAGTGCCGAGTCGACCCTCGCGATGATCTCCACCCAGCAACAAGCCCGCAGGTTGACCTCCGCATCGTGACGGGCGTGGACATTCACGCCCTTCCTGATGAGAGACTGAGAAGCGCATAGCAAATTCTCAGTTATCGCACCGTATGTTGGGGTGATGGTCTGGACACGAACTCGAACCGCGGTGGTGGTGACCGCGGTCGCGATGGTATGCGGAATGTCGGTGGGTGGCGCTTCGGCCGATAGTCGCCCGCCGGATCCCGTCATCGCCACGGGGTCGATGCTCGCCTCGCCGAATACCGCCGACGGCTCCCGCGTGGGCGCGGTCACCGTCGACGGCGACCGCACGATTCGGCTCGCGGTGTACTCCGCCGCGATGGGCAGGGATATCCAGGTCGACGTCCAGCGTCCCGCCGACACCTCGGCCCCGCGCCCCACCCTCTATCTGCTCAACGGCGCAGGCGGTGGGGAGGATTCCGCGACGTGGAAGGCGCGTTCGGATGTCATGGACTTCCTGGCGGACAAGGATGTCAATGTCGTCACCCCGGTCGGCGGGGCGTGGAGTTACTACACCGACTGGATCGCGGACGACCCGGTCCTCGGGCGCAACAAATGGCAGACCTTCCTGACCCGTGAACTGCCGCCGCTGATCGACGCGGGTCTCGGCACGAATTCGGTCAACGCGATCGCGGGCATCTCCATGGCGGGCACCTCGGTGCTGCAATTGCCGATCGCGGCCCCCGGACTGTATCGGTCGGCCGCCGCCTACAGCGGATGCGCGCAGATCAGTGATCCGGTCGGCTACAACTTCGCCAATACCGTCGTCGCGGCGGGCGGCGGCAACTCCGCGAACATGTACGGGCCCGCCGGTGACCCCGGGTGGGCGGCGAACGATCCCTACGTCCACGCCGAAGGGCTGCGCGGGGTGAACCTGTACCTGTCCGACGGCAGCGGGATGCCGGGGAAGTACGACACGCTGGACGGCCCGAACGCGCTGCCCGGTGTGGGCGGACTGGTCAACCAGGTCGCCGTCGGCGGCGCTCTGGAAGCGGCGACCGACTACTGCTCGCGCAATATGCGGGCCGAACTCGATCGGCTCGGCATCCCCGCCACCTACCATTTCGCGTCGACCGGCACCCATTCGTGGGGCTACTGGCAGGACGAACTGAAGCGATCCTGGCCGGTGCTCGCCCACGGACTCGGCCTGCCCGCGTAACCGTTCGGTTTGTGGGGAATTGCGCTGGACCGAAAGTTTCAGCACCAGGTGAGACAACGATTCTGCCACCAGAAGTGAACAACGGTTCTCGTTCCGGGTACCGTGTGTGACAACGACGGGTCGGTGTGGACCGGCCGGTGTGGTCACTAGGAGGTTGGTGTGGAGCGCACACTGTTCGAACCCGAACACGACTTGTTCCGCGAGTCGTTCCGCAAGTTTCTCGATCAGCACGTCGCGCCGAACCACGCGAAGTGGGAAGAAGCGGGCATCGTCGACCGGGATGTGTGGCTGGAGGCGGGTAAGCAGGGCTTCCTCGGCATGGCCGTTCCGGAGGAGTGCGGCGGCGGTGGCGTAGTCGACTTCCGCTACAACGCCGTGCTGACCGAGGAAGTCACCCGGGGCCAGTTCTCCGGGCTCGGCTTCACGCTGCACAACGATGTGATCGCTCCGTACCTGGTCGATCTGACCAACGACGAGCAGAAGCAGCGCTGGCTGCCCGGATTCTGTTCCGGCGAGATCATCACCGCCATCGCCATGACCGAACCCGGCACCGGCTCCGATCTCCAGGGCATCAAGACCCGCGCGGTCCGCGACGGCGACGACTGGATCATCAACGGCGCCAAGACCTTCATCACCAACGGCATCAACGCCGATATCGTCATCGTGGTCGC
This sequence comes from Nocardia noduli, assembly GCF_019038455.1. Classification (NCBI taxonomy): domain Bacteria; kingdom Bacillati; phylum Actinomycetota; class Actinomycetes; order Mycobacteriales; family Nocardiaceae; genus Nocardia; species Nocardia noduli. The sequence goes on along the minus strand of NZ_JAFMPL010000004.1, from coordinate 172,170 downwards.
CCAGACGGACCCGGACAAGGGCGCGATGGGTTTCAGCCTGTTCGTCGTCGAACGCGGGATGGCGGGTTTCGAACGCGGCCGCAACCTCGACAAACTCGGCCTCAAGGCCCAGGACACCGCCGAACTCAGTTTCGCCGACGTGCGCGTCCCCGGGAAGAACCTGCTCGGCACCGAGGGCATGGGCTTCATCCACCTCATGCAGAACCTGCCGCAGGAACGTCTGTCGATCGCGGTCATGGCCGCGGGCGCGATGGAGGGCTGCCTGGACACGACCATCCAGTACGTCCGTGATCGCAAGGCCTTCGGCAAACCCATCGGCGCACTGCAGAACACCCGTTTCGTGCTGGCCGAACTCGCCACCAAGACGACCGCGGTCCGCATCATGGTCGATCGCTTCATCGAGGATCTCAACGCGGGCAAACTCTCCGCCGAGGACGCCGCCAAGGCGAAATGGTGGAGCACCGAGGAACAGCTCGACCTGATCAACCGCTGCCTGCAACTGCACGGCGGATACGGATACATGAAGGAATACCCGATCGCCAAGGCGTACATGGACGCCAGGATCCAGACGATCTACGGCGGAACCACCGAGATCATGAAGGAGATCATCGGGCGGTCGCTGAAACTGTCCTGATCGCAAGACTTTTCGCGCCCGGCCCGGACGCGGGCCTCCGCGACGGGCCGGGGCGCGCACGGATCAGGCGTCGCTGTCCGGAACGAGCACGGCGGCAACGGAATCGGGCGTCCACCTCAGATCGGCTCCCGGCCGGGTCGCCAGGTATTCGGCGATCTCGGGTAGCGCCCAGCCGTGGGATTCGGCCAGTCCGGCGGCGAGATGACGCAGGTACGCGGGGGCGGGCGGGTTGCCGGGAATATCGGTGTGCCGCCACGGGGCGGTGCAGGTCAGCACGGGGTGGCCGTCGAGAGTGCCGGTGCGGACGAGGGTTTCGTAGCGTCCGGGGCCGAGGGCGGTGCGCCCTGACTCGACGACCTCGGTGAGGTCGAGATCGATGCCGGGCGGGCGGTACATCTCCTGGGCGACGATATCGGAGAACTGTCCGACGCCGATCAGATACGCGCCCGCCGCTGTCTCGCCGGGTGCGTCGGGAGCGTAGAAGGCCCGGCCGCCGGTCCAGGTCAGCGATTCGGTGGCGAAGTACAGCAGTCCGGGCAGCAGCAGCGGCGCCGAGCGGCGCGGGGCGGTGTGATCGCGACACCCGGGCAGGTCGATCGCGCCGCCGACCGGTGTGCCGCCCGAGAGATAGCACGCGAAACGGCTGCGGTGCAGATTGGATCCGTACGCCGCGTACCACACGAGATCGGTCACCCGGCCATTGTGCCGCGTGCGGACGCCACGGCGATGTCGCGGCCGTGCCCGCGGCGTTCGGAGAGCAGAAGGGCGAGCGCGGTACACGCTCGCCCTTCTGCTGTCGGTCTATCGGCGCTGTCGACTCCCGGTGCGGGTCAGCACCGCACGGGGACCGGATCGTTGCGGAACCGGGCTTCGACGTAGTTCCACGCGTCGGCGAACCCCGCCACCGCCGTCGTCATGTGCTCGGCGATGTCGTAGGGGGTGAACGTCAGCGGGGCACCGGCGCGGCAGTACCGGTCGGCGACCTCCTTGACCGAATCGAACGGGGTGAGTTCGTCGTAGATGCCCTGCCAGATGAGCATCGGGGCCGTCGGCACGCCGTCGTGGTAGCGAAGGCTGTTCTCGCGCAGTACTTCCTTGGCCGCGGGACTGTCCATCAGGCTCTTGGACGCCGCGAGTTGATCCGCGCTGCGCAACGCGCCGTGGAACAGCAGGAAGCGACGGCATTCGTCGTGGGTGATATCGCGGAACCACAGCCCCGTGTTGTTCAACTGCTCCGAGACCGGCAGTCGGTTCGGGTATTCCCGCTCGAGGCCCATCGCCGCGGCGAAGGCCAGGCCGAAACCGGGATGCGGCGCGAAGCCGAGTCCGAGTGCCATCTGTTCGAGGTCGGCCGGGATGCCGCCCGCGACGACCGCGGCGAGTTTCAGTTCGGGCGCGTAGGTCGGCTGGAGGGCTCCCGCCCAGGCGGAGGCCATACCGCCGCCGGAGTAGCCCGCGATCGCGACGGGCGAGGTGGACAGCCCGATCTCGGTGGCGCGCTGCACGGCTCGCACGCCGTCCAGGGTCACCATGCCGCTCAACTTCGCCGCACCGTAGGCGACGTTCGGACCGAGGTAGTCCGGCAGGGATACCGCCCAGCCCCGGCCGATCGGCAACATCGCGCCGACCGCGTCCTGGAGTTCGCCGTTGAACAGCGAGCGCGACGGATTGCATTTGGTGCCGAGCGAATTGATCAGCGCCTGGTAGGACACCAGCGGGGGATTCTTCACGCCGATCGGCAGCAGCACCGTGGTGGCGGCCATGATGGCGTCACCGCTGGAATTGGTCGAGCGGAAGGCCACCTGCCAGGCGTCGGTGCCGACGTAGGGTCCGGAATCGATACGTCGGGTGCGCACGACGTCGCCGGGCGCCTTGGCGGCGAGATCGCCGGGAGCGGTGAAGAACGGATCGGGGTCGGGCGAGGGGTAGAGCGGATCGGCGGTAGCGGTCGTCATCAGCGAACCCGCCGAGAACAGGGTGATCAGGACCGCCAGGATCCTGGTCAGCATCCGAGACAAGGGTGTGATTCCTTTTGTTCCAGGGGAATGCGGCGTCTGCGCGAGCAGCGGTGATACCGCCGGCCCCGACGCCGGATGCCACGTTGCAGGCATCATCCGGAGTCTGAGGTTAGTCGAATCACATTGGTGCGTAACACTTCCTGCATGCGTGAAAGATCACAACAAATGGGCCGTGACGGTTGGGTGATCGTGACGTCGTGTGCCTTCACATGAATCCGCGCCGACGGAAAAACGAAGCGGGGCAGCGACTGTGAGTCGCCGCCCCGCTTTCGGATCCTCGTGCTCAGATCTTGCGGATCACCGTGACGACCTTGCCGAGAATACGTGCGTCGTTACCGGGAATCGGTTCGAACAGCGGGTTGTGCGGCATCAGCCACACGTCGTTGCCGGTGCGTTTGAACGTTTTCACGGTGGCGTCACCGTCGATCATCGCGGCCACGATATCCCCGTTGTCCGCGACGTTCTGCTGGCGCACCACCACCCAGTCGCCGTCGCAGATGGCGGCGTCCACCATCGATTGACCGACGACCTTCAGCAGGAACAGTGAACCGTCGCCGACCAGTTCGCGTGGCAGTGGGAAGACGTCCTCCACCGCCTGCTCGGCCAGAATCGGGCCACCGGCGGCGATCCGGCCCAGGACCGGCACGTAGGTCGGGATCGGGTGGTTCGCGTCCGGGGTGTCGCTGTCCTCGACCGCCGCGCCGGGCAGGGTCGTCACCGAGCGCACCGCCTCGTCCAGCCCGCGTACGTCCACCGCGCGTGGACGATTCGGATCGCGCCGCAGATAGCCCTTACGTTCGAGGGCTCGCAATTGATGGGCGACCGAGGAGGTGGAGGTGAGGCCGACGGCGTCGCCGATCTCCCTGATGCTCGGCGGGTAGCCGCGCTCGCTCACCGAGGTGCGGATGACCTCCAGTACCTTGCGCTGACGCACGGTGAGATCTACCCCGGTCCGGGACGGGTGGGCCCCGGCTCCGCCCTCGTCACCCGTGTCGTCTGTGTGGCTCACCGGCAACCGCCTTCCTGTTGATGATGTCGCTCACTGAATTTAGTCCGGTCAGGCCGATGTATCAAACATCTGTTCGACGTATGTCCGGTGTTGCTGCTGACATTGTCGGTGGACCGTGGTAGAAATCGAACACAAGTTCTTCGAACACATGATCGAATAGCGACTCCCTTCGAGCGACAACACAGCACCCCTCACGGAGGTTTGTCCGATGCGCACCGCGATCAGCGATCCCACTGCGAACACCACCGTTCCGGCTCCGATCGACGACGTCGTCGACGGCCCCGACCAGGCCTTCGATTCCCTTCCGTCGCCGAGGCGGCACCGACGTCGAGGCGGGGTGCGGGCGCTCGAGGCGGTGGCGCGGACCTCGTCGGATCGCCGGCCGCGCGGCAGTCGTCCCGGCGGCGCGGTGGAGCTGTATCGCCGCGGCTCGGCGCGTATGGCACCCACCTCGGCTCCGCACGGTGTGTATCCGATGGAGGCCAGGGTCGCCAGGGCGGAACTGGGTTTCGCGACGCTCGCGATCGCGGCGCTGCTGAGCGCGCTGGTCGTCATCGCGCTGATCGGGCTCGCGCACTGGCGGGCGGGCACATTCCAGGGAGAGACGCCCGCGCCGACGCCGGGCGTGGTCGAACCGCAGACCGCCACGTGGGATCTGCCCCCGCGTTGACGCCGATGCGGGCCCGACGTGTCGGTTCGCTCGCCGGTCTGGCCGAATTTCTCGATCGATAACTAGAACACGTTGCTACCGTGGCGGCGACGTGACTCAGACGGCATCAGCCTCGATCGATACGGGATTCCTTCGCAATGACGCCACACCCCGTCGGACGCACCGTCCGCGCCACCGCCCGGATCGCCGGGTTGCTCGCCTGTCTGCTGTTGGGGCCGAGCATGATTCCCGCCGCGCACGCGGCTCCCGCCTCCGTCGAATACCTCGACATCGCGGCCGTCGACGATGACGGATCCACGGGCGGTGGACTGAATCCCGTACTGCCGCTGGTGGAATCGACACTGCGCGAGGCATTGGACGACGCGCGGTCCGCGGGCGTCGCGCCGCACCGCTACGGCACACTGCTGCACCAGTATTGGCTCGTGGTCGCGGCCCGCAACGCCGGGATCGATCTCGCCGCGTGGGATCCGTCGCGCGGTGTGCACACCAACGAGCACACCTTCAACCTGGTGTACGTCAACTACCTGCGATTGGCGACGCGGCATCCGGAGTTCTACTGGGCTGGCCTCGCCGGTATCGCGGGCGGGTCGTTCGCCTCGGGGTTCTTCGACATCGGCGATGTCGGGACCGTGCTCGACCTGCCGGGTATCCATCGACTCGGCAGCACGGTGGCCGATCTGCTGGCAGGCGTACCGCCCGAACTGGTGGCGGGACTACCGTCCGACATCCGGTTGTTCGCGACCGAGGGCCCGCGCCTGACCGTCGAGGATCTCGACTGGTACCGGACCCGGCTGATGATCATGCAGCGCCACATCTTCCTCGACCTGGTCCCGATGCACGAGGCCTACGCGGCCCTGGGTATGGCGGGAATCGACGAGATGTACGCGGCGGGTGTGATCGACGCCGATATCCGGGCCGGATGGCGGTCTCTGACAACGGGCACCACGGCGGGGTACGTGGACGCGCTGCTGCGGATGACCGATCGCGAACAGAACCACATCGTGGCCGATCAGTGGGACGAGACCACCGCGGGCCGCGGGGGGATGGGCAGGGTGCTGACCTACCTCAGCACCGTGGCGGGCAAACCGGCGGTACCGGGCGTCCGCGCACCCGGGGTCTTCGCGCCCGCGACCGTCCGGGCCGAGGTCGGCGGGCGGATGCTGGCCCTGCGCACCCCGCTGCCCGAATTCAACTGGGCCGACCGTGACGCCCGCTGGGCCTACATCATGGGTGATCTGGTACCCCGCCATATCGACATGGAATCCGACCCGGCACTCGCGGCGACCGTGCTCGGCGAGTCTTTCTGGGACAAACTCGCCCGGGGCAGGCTCGTGCCGCGACTGCCCGACCTGATCGCGGATATGACCCAGCAGTGGCAACTGGCCGGGTGACGTGCGCGCCTCGTTGCGAAAGACCCGGTGGTGACCGAGTATTCTCGAATTGCTATGGAGGTATACCAAGCGTCAACGGGGATATACCTCGTAAGGGGCTCACGCCCCCGTATACGTGCTCGCCGGACCGGTCGCTCCGATCGGACACAGGTTCGGACGCGGGCGCGCGCATCGACGAAGGATCTCTCGGATGCATTGCCCGTACTGCCGACACCCTGACTCCCGGGTTGTCGACTCGCGCGAGGCCGAGGAAGGCGCGGCCATCCGCCGTCGACGATCCTGTCCGAACTGTGCACGACGTTTCACCACGGTCGAGACCGCGATCCTGTCCGTGGTCAAACGCAGCGGCGTCACCGAACCGTTCAGCCGCGAGAAGGTGATCCGCGGTGTGCGGCGCGCGTGCCAGGGCCGCGAAGTCGACGACGATGCCCTGAACCTGCTGGCCCAGCAGGTCGAGGACGCCGTGCGGGCGAAGGGTTCGCCCGAGGTGCCCAGTCACGAGGTCGGACTCGCCATCCTCGGTCCGCTGCGCGATCTCGACGAAGTGGCCTACCTGCGCTTCGCCTCGGTCTACCGTTCCTTCACCTCGGCCGAGGATTTCGAACGCGAGATACAACATATGCGGGCCGCGCGCGCCGCGGCGACGGTCAGCGCCGATTGAGCGGATCCGCCGCCGGGCACGTACCGGCGGCGGTCGCCGTCATCGTCGGACGGCGGAGATCGCCTTCTCGATACGTTTGGCCGAGATCGGGTAGGGCGTACCGAGTTTCTGGGCGAACAGGCTCACCCGGAATTCCTCGATCATCCACCAGATCTCACCGATATCGGGGGCGTGGCGACGATTTTCCGGCAGGGCCGCGAGCAGCCGATCGTAGGCCGCCAGCGCCCGGTCGACTTCGGCGATGCCCTGCCGGTCGCGGGTCGCCGAAGCGGGAAGGGCTTCCAAACGGGTGACCGCCGCGCGCAGGTAGCGGGGTAGCTCCGTCAGGCGTGCGCTGCCCCATTCGGCGACGAAGCCCCGGAACACCAGATCATCGAGCTGGTGACGGACATCTTCGGCGATATCGCGCTCGGCGGTCTCGGCCAGCGCCGCGTCGACCCGGTGCGCCTCGGCCAGAACGGGGACGACCAGGCGCACGATCCGCGCCACCGCGGCGGTGAAATCCGGGCGGATCGTCGCGATCATGGCCTCGAATCGTTCCGGGCTGCGCACCGGCCCACCGGCCGCGACGATCAGCTCGTCGGCGGCGGCGGCACGGCAATCCTCGACCAGGTCGTCGATACCGCCGTACGGATTGCGGCTCAGCGCGAGCCGCTCTCGCGGCGGCAGGCTCGCGGTGACCGCGCGCACCGAGGTTGGCAGCGCGGCCAGCACCAGGGCGCGGGTACCGGTGCGCATGGCGGCGGCCTGCTCGGCGGGTGAGCTGAGCACGCGGACCGCGACGCCCTCGCCCTCGGCGACCAGCGCCGGATAACCCGTGACCGTCTGGCCCGCGACCTCGCGACGCACGGTCGGTGCGACGGTGCCGAGTGATTCCGAGGTCCAGACCGCCGCGGGCGCGCGTTCGGCGCCCGCCGTGGCGCGGGCCACCGACGCGGAAACCTGTGCGGCCAACTGCGTTTTGAGCGCGGCGAGGCTTTTGCCCTTGCCGAGTACCTTGCCGTCGGTGTCGAGCGCGGCGAAGGTCATCCGCAGGTGGTCCGGCAGCGCCGCGGCGTCGAGATCGGCCGGTGCGATGGTGACCGAGCCCAGGCGTGACAGTTCACGGGCCAGGCCGGTGCGCAGCGGTTCGGCGCGCGGCGTCAGCGCGGCCAGGGCCGCGGAGGCGAAATCCGGTGCGGGAACGACACTGCGGCGCAGAGATTTCGGCAACGTCTTGATGAAGGCGGCCGCGAGTTCTTCGCGCATCCCCGGCACCAGCCAGTCGAAGCCGACCGGGCGCACGTGCGCGAGCTGTTCGACCGGGATGCGCACGGTGACACCGTCGTCGTCGCGGCCCGGTTCGAACTGGTAGGTCAGCGGGAAACTCAATTCGCCCTGACGCCACGCGTCGGGGAAATCGGTGGGATCGAGTCCGGCCGCGGTGTCGTTGACCACGGTGGATTTCGAGAAGTCCAGCAGCGCGGGATCTTTGCGTTTCGCGTTGCGCCACCAGCTGTCGAAATGGCGCACCGACACGATATCGGCCGGGACGCGCCGATCGTAGAACTCGAACAGCACCTCGTCGTCGACCAGGATGTCACGACGGCGGGCCCGATGCTCCAGATCCGCGACGTCGTCGAGCAGTTCCCGATTGCGGTGGAAGAACTCGTGGTTGGTCTGCCATTCGCCCTGGACCAACGCGTGTCGCAGGAACAGTTCCCGCGACAGCTCCGGGTCGATACGCCCGTAGTCGACCGGCCGCCCGGTCACCAGCGGCACACCGTAGAGGGTGACGCGTTCGTAGGCGCGGGCCGCGCCGCGCTTGCTGGACCAGTGCGGTTCGGAGTAGACCCGTTTGACCAGATCCCCGGCGAGGCGCTCGGCCCATTCCGGTTCCACCCTGGCCGCCATCCGCCCCCACAGCCGCGAGGTCTCGACCAGTTCGGCGGCCATGACCCAGCGCGGTGGCTTCTTCGCCAGCGACGAGCCGGGGAAGATCAGGAACTTGGCTCCGCGCGCACCGAGGAATTCGCGCGATTCCGCTTCCCTGACACCGATATGGGACAGCATGCCCGCCAGCAGCGACTGATGGATCGCGGTGGAATCCCATGGCATGTCGTCGGATCTCGCGCGTCGGCCCGGCTGTTCACCGTGGTTTCCGCGCCCGGCTCCGTCCTCGCCGGAAGGTGTACCGCCCGGTGCGCCCGCCGTCGACCAACCGAGGCCGCGGGTGATCGTGCGCAATTGCCCGTGCAGATCCTGCCATTCGCGAATCCGCAGGTAGTGCAGGAACTCGTCGCGGCACATACGACGGAACTGACTGGACGACAACGATGTCCGCTGTTCGTTCAGGTAGGTCCACAGTCGCGCGTAGGCGAGGAAATCCGAACCCTCCACGACGAAACGCTGATGTTTGGTGTCGGCGGCCTGCTGATGTTCGGCCGGACGTTCGCGCACATCCTGGATCGACAGGGCGGCGACGATGATCAGCACGTCGGCCAGGCAGCCGTTGCGGTGCGCTTCGACCAGCATCCGCGCCATCCGTGGGTCGACGGGGATCTGTGCCATCTCCCGCCCGATCGGGGTCAGCGACAGGGCGGCGTCCGAGTCGGCTCGACCCTCCGGTGCGGCCGCGTCGCTCTGTCCGTCGCCGTCCGGTGTGGCAGGGCCGCGACGTTTCCCGTCGGGTCGCCGCGCCAGCGCGCCGAGTTCTTCCAGCAGCGCGACGCCGTCGCGGATCGCCCGCTTGTCCGGCGCCTCCACGAACGGGAACTTCTCGATATCCCCGAGTCCGAGCGCGGTCATCTGCAAGATGACGGCCGCGAGATTGGTGCGCAGGATCTCCGGTTCGGTGAACGCGGGCCTGGCGTCGAAATCCTGTTCGGAATACAGCCGGATGGCGATGCCGTCGGCGACGCGGCCGCAGCGGCCCGAGCGTTGCCGTGCCGACGCCTGCGACACCTCCTCGATGGGCAGCCGCTGCACCTTGGTGCGCATGGAGTAGCGGGAGATGCGCGCGGTGCCGGGGTCGACCACGTAGCGGATGCCGGGCACGGTCAGCGAGGTCTCGGCCACATTGGTCGCCAGCACGACGCGTCGGCCGGTATGCGGTTGGAACACCCGGTGCTGTTCGGCGGCCGACAACCGCGCGTAGAGCGGCACGATCTCGGTGCGCGGAAGTTTCAGATCGCGCAGGGCGTCGGCGGTATCGCGGATCTCGCGTTCACCGGAGAGGAACACGAGCACGTCGCCGTCGCCCTCGGCGAACAGTTCGCGCACCGCGTCGCCGATGGCGTCGACCGGATCGCGGTCGATGACGCGGGTGTCCTCCTCCTCGTCGTTGTCGGTGAGCACGGGTAGCTCCAGCGACAGCGGCCGGTACCGGATCTCCACCGGATAGGAACGACCCGACACCTCGACGATCGGCGCGGGCACACCGTTCTCGTCGGCGAAATGGCGCGCGAACAGTTCCGGGTCGATGGTGGCTGAGGTGATGATCACCTTGAGATCGGGACGGCGGGGCAGCAGCTGCGCGAGGTAGCCGAGCAGGAAATCGATATTGAGGCTGCGTTCGTGCGCCTCGTCGATGATGATCGTGTCGTAGCGGCGCAGCATCCGATCGCGCTGGATCTCGGCGAGCAGGATGCCGTCGGTCATCAATTTGACCAGGGTGCGGTCGGAGGCCTGATCGGTGAAGCGGACCGTGTAGCCGACCACGTCGCCGAGTTCGGTCCCCAGTTCCTCGGCGATCCGTTCGGCGACCGTGCGGGCGGCGAGCCTGCGCGGCTGGGTGTGGCCGATGGTGCCTCGGATACCCCGGCCGAGTTCGAGGCAGATCTTGGGTATCTGGGTGGTCTTACCCGACCCGGTCTCGCCCGCCACGATCACCACCTGGTGCGCGGCGATCGCCGCGGCGATGTCCTCGCGACGCTGGGTGACCGGCAACTGTTCCGGAAAACGGATCGCCGGAACCGCCGCGCGTCGCGCGTCGACACGCAGCTCCGCCGCCGTGATCTCGGCGGTGATGGCGGCGAGGTCGGCCGAGTCGGCGTCCTTCCCGCGGGCCCGGTCCAGCCGTCGCTTCAGCCGGTATTCGTCGCGGAGGGAGAGGTTCGCCAGGCGGGTGCGGAGTTCACGTATTCCGTTGTCAGCTGTCCTGGTCATCGCGTACTCCAGCGTAATGGGCGCGTTCGGGCGCCGTCAGCCCGGAGCCGTCACATCGCCGTCGCCGGGATCCGGTCCGCCGCCACGGGTCGTGCGTTGGCGTCTGTCGACCGATGTTGCCGCCGGGATGCCCGATGTCGTAAATCGGCTGCCGACCGGTTCGGATGTGCGACGATTCCGCAATGGACGCGAGGTCGGGAACGGCGTGGTGGATCAGGGTTCTGCGGGTGGCCTTCGCGGTGCTGGCCATCGTTGCGCTGGTATCGCTTCCGCTGCGCAACAGCGATGTCGAGACCTTCTCCATCGCGAACTTCTTCAGCTATTTCACCATCCAGTCCAATGTGATCGCGATGATCGTGTTGCTGGTCGGTGGCCTGCGCGACCCGGCCGGTCATCGGTGGCAGCTCGTGCGCGGCGCGGCCACCCTATACCTGGTCATCACCGGGGTCGTCTACGCCGTACTGCTGGCCGACGTGGACGTGGCGCTCACCGACCGCTGGATCAACGACATACTGCACCGGATCATGCCGATCGTCATGGTGCTCGACTGGGTCCTCGTGCCGGTCGCGCTCGGGATCAGCGCCAGGCTGATCGGCGCGTGGCTGATCTACCCCTTCGTCTACGGCGTCTACACGCTCGTGCGCGGACCCGTCGTCGACTGGTATCCCTATCCCTTCCTCGACCCACGGCACCAGGGTTATGTGTCGTTGATCATCGGTCTGGTCGTCCTGACCGGTGTTTTCGCGCTGCTCGCCCTCGCCGTGGTCTCCGTCGGTGCGCTGGCCACCCGTTGGCGCCATCCGGCCCCTGCCGGATGATCGAGCGAGCGGCGGGTCACGGTGTGCGCGACCCGCGCGGGCGACGACCCGAACGAATGATGAGGTATAGGTGGTTGGCATGAACGCGTTGTGGCATGGATTCGCCGATATGGGTGCCGTCGAACGAGACGGGACGTTCGTCGTGGCGCGCGGGGAGGGCGCCTACATCTACGACACGGCGGGCACTCGCTACCTGGACGCGACCGCCGGGCTCTGGTTCACCAATATCGGCCACGGCCGCGGCGAGGTCGCCGACGCGGTGGCCGCCCAACTCCGCGAGATCGCGCACTACTCGAATTTCGGTGACATCACCGAACCGGTCACCCAGGAATTGGCCCGGAAACTGTCGGAGATCGCGCCGGTGCCCGGCAGCAAGATCTTCTTCACCTCCGGTGGCTCGGATTCGGTGGACACCGCGGCCAAACTGGCCCGCCGGTACTGGCACGAGGTGGGGAGGCCGGACAAGACGATCGTGGTCGGTCGCAAGCGCGCCTACCACGGCATGCACGTCGCCGGGACCGCGCTGGCCGGTATTCCGGTCAACCGCGAGGGGTACGGCGAACTCATGGCCGACGCGCGCACCGTCGAATGGGACGACGCCAAGGACCTGCTTGCCCTGATCGAGGATGTCGGCGCGGAACGGATCGCCGCGTTCTTCTGCGAGCCGATCATCGGCGCGGGCGGGGTCTACCTGCCGCCGGACGGCTACCTGCCCGAGGTGCGCCGGATCTGCCGCGATCACGACATCCTCTTCGTCGCCGACGAGGTGGTGACCGGATTCGGCCGCATCGGCGGGGCCTGGTTCGCGTCGTCGCGGTTCGGGCTCGAACCCGACATCATGACCACCGCCAAAGGGCTGACCTCGGGCTATATGCCGATGGGCGCGGTTTTCATCGCGCCGCGTATCGCGGAACCCTTCTTCGCGGGCGGCGTCTGGTGGCGTCACGGCTACACCTACGGCGGCCACGCGGGCGCGGCGGCGGCGGGACTTGCCACCCTCGCCATCATGGAGCGCGAGAACCTGCTGGACGAGGCGGCTCGGATCGAGTCGTCGCTGCACGAACAGTTCGCGCCGCTGGCCGATCACCCACGCGTCGCCGAGGTGCGCAGCGGAATCGGCGCGGTGGCCGCCGTGCAGCTCGCCGACCCGACCGAAGCGCTGCCGTTCGTGAAAACGCTTCGCGCCCAAGGTATCTCCGGGCGCGCCACCGGGCAGGGCGCGTTGCAGATCTCCCCGTCGTTCGTAATGACCGATGACCAGATCGGCGCACTGGTCCAGGGATTCGCCCGGGCGCTGGGGTAGCGCCGCTCAGAGCGTCCGCGTCATGAAGACGCTGTGCGGGCTCGGCTCGTATTCGCCGAACGGCGGGCAGCGGGCGAATCCGTGACGCCGATAGAGATCGATCGCGCGCAGATAGAACTCCGCCGCGCCGGTTTCCAGGCTGAGCCTGCGGTAGCCGCGGGTACGGGCGACCTCGACGATGTGGGTGAGCAGTGTCGTCGCGATCCCGCGCCCGGCGTGGGTCGCGACGGTGCGCATGGATTTGATCTCACCGTGTTCGGGATCGAGTTCCTTCAGCGCGCCGCAGCCGACCAGTTCGCGCCGGTCCCACACGCTCCAGAACGTGACGGCGGGATCGCGTAGCGCCGCGATATCGAGCGCGTGACTGCTGTCGTCGGGGGAGTGCACGTGCATCTCCGCGAGATGCGCGCCGAGCAGTGCGGCGATCTCGGGGCCGGTCAGGTCGTCGACGGTGATCCGCAATCGGTGCTCGGCGTCGCTGGACATCGCTCCATGATGGTCGGTCGGGCGGGGCGCGGCGAGTCGGCGTGTCAGCATGGACGCTGACAGTGAGGGACCGGAACATGCGAATCACCGACAGCATCGGATCGGCGGCCGTCGGTGCGTTGCGCCGTGCCGCCGACGAAACCTATTACGCCGGATTGGCCGTGCGTGCCGGGCTCGTCACGCCGGAGCGCCCCGACCGCCTCGCCCGCATGGGGGTCGCGGTGCTGCGCTCGGGCATGCTCGGCGGGCTCACCGCGGTGGCGGCGCTGCGCTACCGCGACCGGGTCGCGATCCTGGACGAACGCGGGCCCGTCACGTTCCGTGAACTCGACGACCGCAGCACCGCGCTCGCGAATGCCTGGCGGGTGCGCGGCCTGCGCGACGGCGAGGGCGTGGCGATCCTGGTCCGCAACCATCGCGGCTTCCACTACGCGGTCTTCGCCGCCGCCAAATGTGGCGCGAGGATCATCCTGTTGAACACCGATTTCGCCGGTTCCGCGCTGCGCGAGGTGCTGGCGCGCGAAGGCGCGGATCTGCTGGTGTACGACGAGGAATACGCCGGTCGCCTCGCCGGGTACACGGCCGTGCGCGGCAGCTACCGCGCCTGGGTCGATACCCCCGCTGTCGACACCATCGACAACCTCATCGCCTCCGGTGCGCGGACCCCGCCGCGCAAACCCACGACCGCGGCGGCGATCGTGCTGCTCACCAGCGGCACCACCGGAACACCGAAGGGGGCCCGCCGCGCCGAGCCCACCTCGCTGGCCCCGCTCGGCGCGATCCTGGCCCGGGTGCCGTTGCGCGCCAGGGGCGTCGTCGAATGTCCGGCCCCGTTGTTCCACACCCTCGGATTCGCGCACGCGACGCTGGCACTGGGTTTCGGATCCACGCTGGTGATCCGCCGCCGCTTCGATCCCCAGGCCGTGCTCGACAGTCTGCGTCGGCGCCGCGCGACCGCGCTGATCGTGGTGCCGGTGATGCTGCGGCGGATGGTCGACCTCGGGCCGAAATCGCGCGCGGCACAGGATTTCTCCCGACTACGCGTCGTCTTCGTCGCGGGCTCGCCACTCGGGGCGGATCTGTGCGTACGGGCCACCGAGGAATTCGGGCCGGTGATCTACAACGTCTACGGCTCCACCGAAGTGGCCTACGCGACCATCGCGACCCCCGCCGATCTCGCGGTCGAACCGGGCTGCGTGGGCACCGTGGTGCCGAGCGCCACGGTGCGGATCCTCGGCGACGACGACCGCGAACTGCCGAACGGGCGTACCGGACGTATCTTCGTCGGCAACAACTACCAGTTCGACGGCTACACCGGCGGTGGTGCCAAGGCGCGGGTCGACGGTCTGATGTCGACCGGTGACGTCGGGCATTTCGACAGCGCCGGAAGGCTTTTCATCGATGGCCGCGACGACGACATGATCATCTCCGGCGGCGAGAACGTCTTCCCCGCCGAGGTCGAGGAGTTGCTGGCCGCCCATCCGGCGGTGGTCGAGGCCGCCGTGTTCGGCGTCGACGACGATCGGCACGGTCAGCGGCTGCGCGCCGTGGTCGTGGTTCGCTCCGGGCATACCCTGACCGCCGAGGATGTGCGTGACCACGTGAGAACCCGTCTGGCCCGCTTCAAGGTGCCCCGCGACGTGGTCTTCGTCGACGAACTGCCGCGCACCCCCACCGGCAAGGTCCTCGTGCGAGTGCTGCGCGGACTCGGCTGCGCGGGCTCGGTCGGCGAAAAATGAATGGCCCCACCACGACGGCTGTCGGTATCTTCGACACCTGCGCCATCGTGAGGGGGAAGAGGTATGGAGGCGACCGTCGCGGTCAGCCCGGATCAGTTGCCGGAGCTACTGCTGCACGTCGCCGTGGTCCGACCGGTATTCCTCTGGGGCGCACCGGGAATCGGCAAGAGTTCGCTGGTGCGGACCTTCGCCGAATCCTTGGGGCTCGAATGTGTGACCCTGCTCGGCACCCAGCTCGCACCGGAGGATCTGATCGGTGTTCCGCAGATCGTCGGTGATCGCAGCCGGTTCGCGCCGCCGGAGTCGATCGCACGGCCCGAGCCGTACTGCCTGTTCCTGGACGAACTGAACGCGGCTTCGCCGGAAGTGCAGAAATCGTTCTACTCGCTCATCCTCGATCGCAGGATCGGCAACTACGAACTGCCCGCGGGATCGGTGGTCATCGGGGCGGGCAACCGTGCCACGGACAACGCGCTGGCGCGACCGATGGCCTCGGCGCTGGTCAACCGCATGGTGCACCTGCATCTTCGCGCCGACGTGGACGATTGGCTGAAATGGGCCGCGCTCAACGATATCCACCCGTGGATCGTGCGCTACCTCGTCCAACGCCCCGATCATCTGTGGTCGCCGCCGCCCAAGACCGAGGCGCCGTTCTCGACCCCGCGCGGCTGGCACATGCTCTCCGACGCCATGCACTCCTGCGGTGACGATATCGACGACACGGTTCTGCACGTGCTGACAGCGGGAATCCTGACCGCGGGCCACGCCTCGGCCTTTCGCGCCTACGTCAAGACCCTGCGCCACGCCCACGACCTCGAAGCCGTGCTGAAGGGCGATCTGGGCTGGCCGCGCGATCCCGGTGATCGCGACCTGCTGTACTTCCTGTCGGAGACATTCCGGGCCCGGCTGGTCAAGGATCTTCCCGGCGCGCGCGAACACCTCTCGCCGTCACTGGGCCGCTTCGTGATCCGGGTCAAGGCGATGCTGATCGAACTCGCCGAGATCTCGGTCGAATGCGCGCAACTGGTGATCGCTGCGGACGACGACGGCGCGCCCGCGCTGCCCACCTGGTTCCTCATCGAGGTCAGCCGCGACCTGCCGCGCCTGGCCGCACGGCGCTAGGGGCCGGGCGTGCGGAAGAAGGCGAAGGTCGATCCGTGGTCGGAGGCGATCGATCACGGCTGGCGAGAAGCACGATCGCACACGGCTTTCCGTCATCTGCGGTGCGCGTCCCGTCCGCTCGATGCCGGTGCGCCGAGTGACATCCGGGCCTACATCAGCGGTGAGGTGATCTACTACCACCCCCGTCACCGGGCCGAGGCATCGGAATGGGCCTGGGTTTTCGCGCACTGTCTGCTGCACGCCGGATTCGGTCACCTGGATCCACGCACGACGCGGGCCGGAAATATCGAGCAGGCGGACAGGCATCAGCATCAGCGGCAACCGCACCCCGCGTATCGCGCGGCCTGCTGCGCGGTCGTCGACCAGTACCTGGTGACGATGAAGATCGGGCGTCGTCCGCTCGAATTCCCGCTTCCCCCTGGAATTTCCGACGAGCACGAGACCGCCGCGCGCTGGCGGGAGACCACGGTGCCGGAGGGCTGTCGCCGCGACGACCCGCCCGATTTCCTCATCGTCGACGCCGAGGCGGCGCAACGCTTCGACCATCCCCGCCATTTCGCCGCCGGACTGGCCGCGGCGGCCCGCGACGCGCTGGCCACCGCGGGAGGTGAGCACACCGAGCACGGACTGCGTCCGAAACGGCCGTGGGACGCCGCGCTCGGCTGGTTCGTCTCCTCCTACCCGCTGCTCGGCGCGCTCGCGGCCGGAATGACCGTGGTCGCCGACGTGGACCTCGCCCGGACGTGGGATATTTCGATCGCCGCCGTGAACGCGGAAGCGGGGGAGATCTACATCAACCCGCTGGCGGGCCTGAACGACGAACAATGGCGATTCGTCCTCGCCCACGAAATGCTGCACGCCGCGCTGCGTCACGGTGAACGGACCGGCGCGCGCGATCCTCATCTGTTCAATATCGCCTGTGACTACGTGGTCAACGGCTGGCTGGTCGAGATGGACGTCGGGCAGATGCCGGAAGGTCTGCTCCACGACCCCGACCTGAAAGGCTGTTCGGCCGAGGAGGTCTACGACCGGATCGCGACGGATCTGCGCAGGCAGCGCAAACTCGCCACCCTGCGCGGTCGCGGGCTCGGCGACGTCCTGGGTGAACCGCTGCCGCGTCCGGGGACGCCGGGCCGGTACGTCGATCTGGACGAGTACTACCGCAACGCGCTGGTCACCGGACTGGCCTACCACCTCGGCGGCGGTCGCGGAACCGTACCCGCCGCCTTGGAACAGGCGATCAGGGCGCTGGACCAACCACCGCTGCCGTGGGACGCCCAGCTGGCTCACTGGTTCGACGAACACGTGCCGACGGTGGACAAGCGCCGCAGCTATGCCCGGGCGTCGCGGCGGCAGGCATCGACGCCCGATATTCCGCGACCGGCGTGGACGCGCCCCGAGGAGAACGTGCGCCTGCCCACCTTCGGCGTCGTCCTCGACACTTCGGGATCGATGGACGTGACACTGCTCGGTAAGGCACTGGGCGCCATCGCGTCCTACGCCACGGCCCGCGACGTGCCGCGCGCCCGTGTCGTCTACTGCGACGCGGCGGCCTACGACGCGGGCTATCTGCCGGTCGAGGAGATCGCGCGCGGGGTGCGGGTTCGCGGCCGAGGTGGCACGGTGCTGCAACCCGGCATCCGGATGCTCGAACGCGCCGAGGACTTCCCGGCCGACGGACCGATCCTCGTCATCACCGACGGGCAGTGCGAGGCCCTGCGCGTTCGCCGCGAGCACGCGTTCCTGGTGCCCGCCGGTGCGAGCCTGCCGTTCCGTCCGCGCGGGCCGGTGTTCCGGGTCCGCTGAGCCGCGCGTACCGCGAGCCGAATTGGCAGTGCGGGAAGCTGTTTCACGTGCCACGGTGGCGCGGGACCGTTATGCTGCGTGGCGAGCCGATGAAGGGGGACGATCGTGTTCGGTGGGAACAGGCGCGGTCCTGTTGTTCGAGTGCTGGCGGTATCGGCCGTGGTGGCGCTGTCGTATCTCCTGGTGGAGGCGCTGGTCGCGGCGGCGATCACTCCGCCGGGGTCGCGGGTGCTGGCGGAGTGGTCGCAACGGCGGCGGCGAGATCGGTCGTCGGCCGGATAGCGGTGGGGTCGGCCGGGGGCGATGGCTCGGCGCACAGGCGTTCGGCGCCGAAACGGGCATCCCGCGTGGGTGTTCGGCGGTGATCGTTTCGCGGTGAGCCCGCAGCCGTGCCATTCGGACTCGGTCCACGCGTCATCGTTTTCACGTTCTCGTCGGTGTGTCCGAGTCGCGTCGGTGTGTCGCCGGGCGGGCTCGCGATTCTTGTCCGCGAGATCGGACCGGATGCGAGCATGGGAACCGGTGGCCGCGATCGTCGTGACGAAAGGCGGTGGGGTGCTGTGCAGTTCGTGCAGGAGTACGCGGCGTTGCGGTGGGTGGTGGCCACGGCGTTCCTCGTCGCCGCGGCGATGGTGACCGCGCGGATGACCGCCCCGTCGGGCGTGCGCGAGAGCGAGGGACCGACTCTGTCCGCACCCGTGCCGCGCGGAGCCGACAGCGGTGACCACGCGTGGCCGCACGACATCTCGGTCGAGTCGGGCATCGGTGCGGTTCACCACGAATCCGATGCCGCGCATCTCGTCATGTGCCTGGTGATGCTGACCATGCTGGTCTTCCCGCGCGGCGCGAATCCGCACGCGCTCCACGGTGTCCTCGTCGCCGCCACGGTGGTCTTCACCGCACTGCTGGCGACCCGTCTCCTCCAGTGGCGCGCCGGCACCCCCGCGATCACGACGCACCGGATCCTGGCCCTCGGCTATCACGTAATCGCCGCAGTAGCAATGCTTTACGCCATGTCAGGCCATTCCGGCTCCGGTCCCGCCCCGCTCCCGGCCCTCGCGCTCGCCACACTCTTCTGCACCGACGCGGTCGCCGTGATCGCCGCCCCGCACACCGGCCGTCACCACTTCGGACACGCGACCGGTCCCGGGGAAACCACCCCGCCCTCCGCGGCGATCCCGCATGTGGTGATGGATCTCGGCACGGCATACATGCTCGTCGCCGCGGCACTGAGCTGAGTTCGGTCTCCCGATTCAGTGGGCGGTACGCGAAATCGGTCCTACAGGTCGATGACCGAGTCGGCTGTCACCCGGCCGCCGAGGTGGACCCAGCCGTCGGAATCCCATTGGGTGAAGATCTGGCTGCCCTTGCCCTGGGTGATGTTGAGGCCCTTGCGCAACAGGGCGGTGAGGGCCACGGCGGCGGCGCCGGTCGCCTCGTCCTCGGCGATACCCATGGTCGGTGCGAACATGCGCGAGCGCAGGGCGGCACGGTGTTCGTCGGTCCAGGTCCACAGGTAGTGCGGTCCGCCGGTGAAATCGTCCGGGCGCAGGGCGAGGAGTTCCTCGACGCTGTCGAGCTGGTGGAACGTGAAATCGGGAGCCCACTCGCCGCGCGCCTTGATCCAGGTGAGTCCGTCGGTCAGTTCGACGCTCACCGGTCCCGCCGGAACCTCCAGCACGCGCACCGGGACGCCCTGCTCGGCGAACCACCACGCGGTGCCGACCGTGGGATGTCCGGCGAAGGGGAGTTCGACCGCGGGTGTGTAGATACGCACCCGAGCGATCTCGTCCACGGGATCGGCGACGACGACGGTTTCGCTGTATCCGGCGCGTGCCGCCAGCAGCTGCGGGTCGGCGGCCACGACATCACCCGCCCTCGCGATTCCGAGTTCGTTGCCCAGCCGTCCGGCCGCGTCGGTGAACACGCGCACTACCTCGAGCCGCGTTCCCATGGCCTCCGGTTCACCTTGTGTGCCCATATCGGTGAGCCTACCGACCGTTCGCCGGCCCTCGAAAGCGCGTGCGGCCGATGTCGAGTATCCACATCCGGTGTTTGCCGCAAAGCACACGGTCATCCACGCATCGGGGAAGACCTGTGATCTTTCCGATAGCCGAATGGTTGCGAATCGAACCGGTGCGTCGCCGCGAGAGTTCGGCCGATCCGCGATCGAGCGACGTACCCCACATTTTCCCGAGCACGATCCGGGGCCTCGGAGACGACTTCGGCCCCGTCCCTTCGAGGGACGGGGCCGAACTCGGGAAACCCCGGCTGTCAGACCTGCGCGGCGGCGAGTGTCTCGGTGGACTGCACCGCCTGGCCGACTCCGGCGACGATCGCCGCCACCCGCAGCGATTCGAAGATCACCTCGCGCGACACACCGGCGTCGCGCAGGGTCTTCTCGTGCGCTTCCAGGCAGTGCGCGCACCCGTTGATCGAGGAGACCGCGAACGACCACAGCTCGAAATCGGCCTTGTCGACGCCCGGGTTGCCGATGATGTTCATCCGCAGACCGGCACGCAGATCGTCGTACCGTCCGTCGAGGAACGCCTTGCCCCGGTAGAACACATTGTTCATGCCCATGATCGAGGCCGCGCCGAGCGCGCCGTTGTAGGCCTCTTCCGACAGGGTGTCGGCGGCTTCCTCGGCGATCTCACGCAGCGTCGTCGCCGACCGGGTCGCGGCCGCCGAAGCGAGCAGGGTGCCCCACAGCTGCTGCTCGTTCAACACGGTGGTGCGTGCGATCGATGACAGATTGAGCTTGAGGTCCTTGGCGTACTCGGGGAGGGAGTTCTTCAGGTTCTCGATGCTCATTCGACATTTCCTCGGATCATCCCCGCGCGTGCGGGCAACTTGTGGCGGATTTCGTTCACGTGCCGGATATTTCGGGAACGCTGATCGCGTGCGACTCAGACGCTCGCGGAGAGCAACTCGCCCGCGTTGATGGTCGGGTCGCCCTTCTTCCAGTTGCAGGCGCACAGCTCGTCGGACTGCAGGGCGTCGAGCACGCGCAGCACCTCGTCGACATTGCGGCCCACCGAACCCGCGGTCAGCGAGACGAACTGGATCTCGTTGTTCGGGTCGACGATGAAGGTCGCGCGATCGGCGACACCGTCGGCGTTGAGAACGCCGGTGGCGGAAGCCAGTTCACGCTTGAGGTCGGAAAGGATCGGGAAGGGCAGGGTCTTCAGGTCCTCGTGCTGGGCACGCCACTGGAAGTGCACGAACTCGTTGTCCACCGAGGCGCCGAGCACCTGCGCGTCACGATCGGCGAATTCCTCGTTCAGCTTGCCGAACGCGGCGATCTCGGTCGGGCACACGAAGGTGAAGTCCTTGGGCCAGAAGAAGACGATCCGCCACTTGCCCGCGTGGTCGTCGCTGGTGATCTGGGTGAAGTAGTCGTCGGGCTGCTGAGCGTCGACCTTGGACAGGTCACCGCCGATGACTGCGGTGAGGTTGTACGCCGGGAATTGGTCGCCGATGGTCAGCAGGGCCATTGCTATCTCCTCGTCCTTGTATGGGTGGGTGTGCGAAGCATGCGAAGCGTTCGATTGTGATCTTGCCTAAAGACCGGTGAAAGGTAAAGGTGATCAGTCGCACTACACTGATAGGCGTGGCTGATCATACTTATCAACCGACACTGTCACAGCTGCGTGCGTTCGTGGCGATCGCGGAGTACCGGCATTTCGGCACCGCCGCAGCCAGGCTCAACGTGAGCCAGCCCACGTTATCGCAGGCATTGGCCGCCCTCGAAAACGGCCTCGGGTTGCAACTCATCGAGCGCAGCACCCGCCGGGTGCTGGTGACCGCGGCCGGAATGCGGTTGCTGCCCAAGGCGATGGCGACCCTGGAGGCGGCCGACCGCTTCGTCGCTTCGGCGGCCGGTGACGATCTCGGCGGCACACTGCGGATGGGCATCATCCCCACCGTCGCCCCGTATGTCCTTCCGTCGTTGCTGCCCGAACTGCGCAAGCGACTACCCGAGCTGCATCCGCAGGTGATCGAGGATCAGACCGCGCGGCTGCTGGACGGTCTGCGCACCGGGGTGCTCGACGTCGCGCTGCTCGCGCTGCCGACACAGGCTCCCGGACTGGTCGAACTCCCGCTCTACGACGAGGAATTCGTCCTGGTGACCCCGCCGGGGCACGAGCTGGCCGGGCGCACCGATATCGGTCCGGCGATACTGGACACCCTGCCGCTGCTGCTCCTGGACGAAGGCCACTGTCTGCGTGACCAGGCACTCGATCTGTGCCGGTCGGTGGACGCGCGCCCCGGCGGCGTCGGTGACACCAGGGCCGCGTCGTTGTCCACGGTCGTGCAATGCGTCGCGGGCGGATTGGGCGTCACATTGATCCCGAGTATGGCCGTCGCCGCCGAAACCGCGCGTGCGGAACTCGATACCGCCCATTTCGCGGCACCGGCCCCCGGTCGGACCATCGGACTCGTCTACCGCGCCTCCACCGCGCGTGCCGAGGACTACGAATACCTGGCGGCGATCGTCCGGGCCAATCGTCCGCACTGACCGATCCGACGGTGGGTCAGCGGTCCGTCCACCGAGATCGCCGCGGTCCGGCGATTCGGAACCGCCGCGCGAGGACCCGACGATAATGGGGACCGGTGCTCGGGACGTCTCTCTCGGTGGGTCGATGCTCATTCGTGGAAGGGAAGTCCGATGACCCGAACCTCGGTAGACCTGGAGGCCCTGCGGGCGCGGCTCGACGGCGCGCTCATGGTGCCACGGGACAGCGGATACGACGACGCCCGCGCGGTGGCGAACGGCGCGATAGACCGGCTTCCAGCCGCGATCGCGCGGTGCGCGGGGCCCGCCGACGTCGCCGAAGTCCTCGCTTTCGCCCGCGCGAGCGGTATCGACGTCATGGTGCGCGGCGGCGCGCACAATCCGGCGGGCACCGCCGTCGCCGACGGTGCCCTGATGATCGATCTGCGTGAGATGAACACCGTCCACGTCGACCCGCAGGCGCGGCGCGCACGCGTCGGGGGCGGAGCGCTGCTCGCCGACGTGGACCGCGCGACCCAGGAATACGGTCTGGCGATTCCCGCCGGGCTGATCAGCCACACCGGCGTCGGCGGACTCACGCTCGGAGGCGGAATGGGCTGGTTGACGGGCCGTTCGGGGCTGACGATCGACCACCTCGTTGCCGCGCGGGTCGTCCTCGCCGACGGCCGGATCGTGCGAGCCGCCGCGGACGAACATGCCGACCTGTGGTGGGCGCTGCGCGGTGGCGGCGGAAATTTCGGCGTCGTCACCGAATTCGAGTTCACGCTCGATCCGGCGGGCCCGAACAGCACGCCCGGGTACTCGACCTGTTCCGGGCACGGTTGGCCCCGGTATTCGAGATGGTGACCCCGATGCCGTACGTCGCGTTGCAGCAGATGATGGACGAGGCCAATGCCTTCGGGATCAGCAGCTACGAAAAGGGCACGCGCATAGCGGAATTCACCGACGAGGTGATCGAGGCCTGCGCCGCGCACATCCCGCGTAAGAAGTCGCCGATGTCCTCGGCGCTGGTCTACCGACTCGACGGGGCATATACCGAGGTCGCCGACGACGCCACCGCCTACGGTGGACCCCGGGTGCCGCACTACCAGTTGTTCATCGTCGGCGGCAGTCCCGACCCGACCGGGATTGACGCGGAAAGGGAATGGGTACGCGACTTCTGGGCGGCACTACAGCCGCACACCGGACTCGCGGGAGGATATGT
This sequence comes from Nocardia noduli, assembly GCF_019038455.1. Classification (NCBI taxonomy): domain Bacteria; kingdom Bacillati; phylum Actinomycetota; class Actinomycetes; order Mycobacteriales; family Nocardiaceae; genus Nocardia; species Nocardia noduli. Next base: position 148,644 of record NZ_JAFMPL010000004.1, on the reverse strand, counting down.
CAACGGGCTCACCGAATTCGACGACGCGAAGTTGCGATCGGTCTACGGAATCAAACTCGACCGTCTCGCCGCGATAAAAGCCGCCTACGATCCCGACAACGTTTTCCACCACAACGCGAATATCGTTCCGGCCGACCGAGGGCGAGCGTTGCCCGAAAGTTCCGGGCAAGGGTCCAGTTAACCGTTCGCCCATTGACCTCGCATCGATCGCCCGAGTGGAGGACACTGGCTATGGGCGTCCGGGGGCCGTGTCACCGGACCGACAGCTGAGCGGTGGCACGGAGGCACAGAACATGTTTGCGCGCATCATCCTGATCCTGTTGTTCCCGATCGCCTGGCCCGTCTACTTCGTCATCTGGTGCCACAAGCACCCGGAGGAAGTGCGACATTCGATCACCTCGGTGCGAGACCTGATCCGCCGTCACCCCAAACGCGCCGCCTGGCTCGGCGTCGTCTTCGGCGGAATCGGCGTGATCGGGCATGTGGTCGACGGCGAATTCCTGGCGATGACGGTCGGTGTGGCGGTCGTCGGATGGTGCGGCTGGTTGCTGCTCAAGTGGAACAGGCAGGAAGCGGGGGCCTCGGGACGCGCCGCCGAGGAAGCGAAACGCCAAGCGGCTGCGGCCGAATGTGACGGTGAGGCGGACACGGGCGGGGGTACGGCAGTGTCGGGCCACGAAGTTCCGGGGCCGGTCGTACCGCCGGTCGGCGAGACGGCCGCGCCACGTGATCGGACGGTGCGGGGTGGAGGTGCCACGGCGGAGCGGAGCTCTCGGGCGTCGAGCGGGGCCGGTGATCGGCCGACCGGTGATGCAGAGGCGGAGTCGGGCGATGCGCGGCACGGCGGAGCGGCGACGGCGAGGGTGGGTGTGCTGCCCGCCCGTGCGTCCCGGGCCGAGGGCGACCTGTTCGTGTACGGCACCCTGCAATTCCCCGAGGTTCTGGTCGAACTGATCGGGCGCAGCCCCGCCGCCGAACCGGCCGAGATTCCCGGCTGGCGGGTGGCCGCGTTGCCGGGGCGGGTGTATCCGGGACTCGTTCCCGATCCGGAGGCGGTGGCCCGCGGGGTGATCCTGTCCGGACTCGACGCGGGAGAGTGGGAAGTCCTCGACGCCTTCGAGGACGACGAATACGAATTGCGCAGTGTTCGTTCCGGGAGCGGGCAGGCGCTGGCCTACGTCTGGACCGCCGACGTCGCCGCCCAGGACTGGCAGGCGACCGAATTCGCCGCCACTCACCTCGCGGCCTTCGTCACCCGATGCGGCCGATGGCGTACCGCGTCGTAGGTCGTCGAGGCGGGGGTTGCCATTAGTAGACGACCGGTCGTATATTCATCGCATGGCCAGACCACGGCGCAGTGACGACACCAGGCAGATGCTGGTGGAGGAGGGGTCGGCCGGATTCCTGGCGAACGGCTACCACGGCACCGGGATCAAGCAGGTGCTGGACGCGGTCGGGGTGCCGAAGGGGTCATTCTACAACTATTTCGACAGCAAGGAGAGTTTCGCGCAGGCGGTCATCGACCACTATTCGCTCTGCATCCAGCGCAATCTCGCCGACGCGCTCGGCCCGGCATCCGATCCGATCGACGGCCTGCGGGTCTTCTTCGACCGCCTCATCGATGATTTCGTGGCCGCCGACTACACGGGCGGCTGCCTGATCGCCAATCTCGGCGGCGAACTCGAGGGCAGTGAGACGCTGCGGGAATCGTTGTCCGGGGCGTTCACGGCCTGGCGCGACGGCGTCGCGGTCGCGCTGCGGGAGGCGCAGGAACAGAAGTTGGTTCGCGACGATATCGACGCCGCCGAACTGGCCGACCTGCTCGTCGAGTCCTGGGAGGGCGCGGTGATCCGTATGAAGATCGAGCGTTCGATCCGCCCGTTGCGCAACTGTCTGAGGCGACTGCTCGACGACTATTTTCTTCCCTGAATCGCGGTCTGAGGCTCGCGTCGTCGACGCGTATCTATTCCAAGACGACCGGTCGTATCACATCGAATACAAGGAGTCTCATGTCAGCGAAGACGGTCATCGTGACCGGATCATCGAGCGGGATCGGTCGCGATATCGCGCGAGCGTTCGTCGAACGCGGTGACGCCGTTGTGCTCAACGGCCGTGATCCGGACAAACTCGACGCGGTGGTCGCCGAACTCGGCGCGCCGGACCGGGTCGCCTCGGTCGCGGGCGATATCGGTTCGCCCGCAACGGGTTCGGAGTTGGTCCGGATCGCCGTGGAGCGGTTCGGTGGGGTCGATGTCCTGGTCAACAATGCCGGGATCTTCGGCGCGAAACCGTTCGTCGAGGTCACGGCGGAGGATCTGGGCCGCTATATCGACGCCAACCTCAAGGGCACCTACTTCACCACCCAGGAGGTGGTGCGGCAGCTGTTGCGACAGGGCGGGGGTGGCAGCATCGTGAATATCGGCACCGTGCTGATCGATCACGCGCTCGCCGGACTGCCCGCTTCGGCGCCGCTCGTCGCCAAGGGCGGCGTCCACGCCCTGACCACCAGTCTGGCCGCCGAACTCGCGGCCGACGGCATCCGCGTCAACGCCGTCGCACCCGGTTTCATCCGGACACCGATCTTCGGCGACACCGACGTCGACGCCTCCGGGCGCCTCGCGCTGCTCGACCGCGTCGGGGAAGTCGCCGAAACCACCGCCGCGGTGCTCTATCTGGCCGACGCCGAATTCACCACCGGCCACATCCTTCCCGTCGACGGCGGGTTCATCTCCGGAAGGGCAGCGTAATGCCGTACGTCAATATCAAAGTCACCGACGAGGGTGTCACCCGCGAGCAGAAATCCCGGTTGATCCGAGGTGTCACCGACCTGCTGCACGAGGTGCTCGGCAAAGCGCCCGACAGCACCTACGTCGTGATCGACGAGGTGGCGCTCACCGACTGGGGCGTGGGTGGCGTGAATGTCGAGGAGTGGCGGGCGCGCGGGTCCTGATCGACGGGCGTGAACCGGCGAAACGCGTCGGCGCCCACGGCGGGAGGGCCGTGGGCGCCGACGCGTCGTCGTCTGCCGGGGTTACTGCTGCGCGCGCAGCGCGTACGGCTCGATCGAACCGCGGACGAGGGCGCGCGCGTCGATCGTCTCGGGCCGGTAGGGCAGGGTGACCAAACGGTCGGTCATACCGGGTACCGGATCGGCGACCTTCTCGTTGAGGCCGAACAGGAACGACCACTCGTGCTCGTCACTGGTGTAGAGCACCACGGTGCCGAACTGTTCGTGGAACCGCTGCCACGACCGCTTCAGGGTCTCGTTGCGCCACATGGTCGCGCATCCGGCCTGTGCGCTCAGCACGCCACCCGGCGCGAGCAGCTCCCGACATCGCGACAGGAACTCCGACTCGTAGAGACGGTTGTGCTGCGCGTCCTCGACCCGCTCATCGGGCAGATCGATCACGATGACGTCGTAGCGGGTGCCCGACTGCCGCGCGTTCGCCAGGAAATCCCACCCGTCGGCGTAGTGCACCGTGATCGGCCCCTCACCCTTGACGGCGTCGGCCAACTCGTTGCTGGAATAGCCGTAGGGCAGGTGCTCGGCGCACAGTTCGACCTCGAGCTGATCGATGTCGACGTGATCGACACGGATCGCGCCCGCCGCGACCGACATCTGACTGGCCACACCCTCACCGGAGCCGATGATCAGCACCCGATCCAGTTTCTCGGCCAGCACGAAGGCGGGAACCATCATCGCCTCGTGGTAGGTCAGCTGGGAGAACTCGGTGGACTGACGGTCGTCGTCGGAGAACAGGCTGATGCCCTGCTCCGTTCGCGCGATCACCATGTGCTGGTACGGGGTGTGCGTGTCGACGATGACCTCGCGCAGATCCCAGGTGCGGGTGAGTCCGTCGCCCACGGGTTCCCGGATCTTCTCCGCTCCGTGGCCGCGCTGCACGACCTGCATGCGAACCTGCTTGGGCGACAACTTGTCTCGCAGTTCGTCGACGGCCTTCGTCGCGCCCGCGCCGATGCTGCCGCAGGTGAAGACGTCGACGAAGATATCGCCGGACTCCGGATAGGTGTGAATCGAGGCGTGGGACTCCGACAACAGCGCGAGGACGGTCACCCCCTGCGGATCGAACTGTTTGTGCACGACATCGCAGATGGTGACGCCCGCCGCGATCAGAGACTCACGCAACGCCGATTCGAGTCGTTCGAGGTCGTTGCACAGGGTCGCGTCGACACCACCGAACTCGGCCAGCACATGCCAGCCTGTGAATTCCGCCGTCATGGCAAACTCACTCTCGCTCAGCGCCCGAGACATGAACGGTCAAGGGCGGAAAACCATTGAAGGACACCGACGAGTAACTCGCGGTATAGGCGCCGGTATGCAGGATCCTGATGGGATCGCCGGCTCGCAACGTGGTCGGTAGAAGGACTCGCGTGCGTTGGTACAGTACATCGTCGCCGTCACAGGTCGGTCCGGCGACCACCGCCTCGTCGACGGGATCGCCGTCGCGGTCGGTGGCGAATCGATAGGCGATGTACTCGTTCTCGGTCTCGGCCATGCCGTTGTAGCGGCCGATGTCGAGGTAGACCCAGCGGCGCCCGTCCGGCGCGATACGGATGCCGACGACCTCGGCGTGGATCGTGCCCGCGTTCCCGACCAGGGCGCGGCCCGGTTCGACGACGAGTTCGGTTGCGGTGGGCAGGAATTCGGTCGCCGCGGTATCGATCACCGAGGCGACGGCGGTGAGGTCGGGGGCGGCGTCGGCGTAGGCGATCGGCAGGCCGCCACCGATATTCACCGAGCGCACGACGATCCCCTTGGCCGCGAGCGCGTCGGTGATCTCGGCGGCCTGTGCGATGCCGATCCGCCAGGCTTCGGGGTCGAGCTGCTGGGAGCCGACGTGGAAATACGGTCCGGCGACGATCAGTCCCAGATCGCGGGCGCGCACCAGCAGCCGGAAAGCCTCGGCGGGGGCGCAGCCGAATTTGGCGCCGAAAGGGGTCCGCGATTCGGGCGCGGAGGACAGGAAACGGCATTCGACCTCCGAACCCGGCGCGTGTTCGGCGATGCGCAGCAGGTCGTCCTCGGTGTCGAAGGCGTAGCGGCGCACGCCGAGGGCGTGGGCGCGGGCGATATCGGCGGCCTTCTTGATGGGATTGCCGTAGCAGAGGGTGGCGGGCTCGACGCCCAGATCCAGGCACTGGACGATTTCGCCGATACTGGCGACATCGAATTCGGCGCCCTCGGCGGCGAGCAGGGTGATGAGCTCGTCCACCGGACTTGCTTTGACTGCGTAGCGGATGCGTGCCGCGGGCATGGCGGCGGCGAGTGCGCGGTAGTTCTCGCGAACTCTTCCAGGGTCGATGACAAGATATGGCGATTCGGGCATAGTTGATCTTTCGCGTCGGCAGCGGGGGAGAGAGTATCAGCGGCCGTTACCCGGAAACGAATCCGACGAAACCACGATTCGCGACAGGGCCGCCCGCGGCGTCGCCCACCGTGGGCGAACGCCGCTGAACAGGCACTACGGCGGGGAGTCGGCAGGTAGCGGGAGCCTCAGCCCGCAGTGACGGTGATCTCGTCGAAGACGACCTCACCGGCCGCGTCGGATTCGGCGAGATCGACGGTGGCGTCGACCGACCACCCGTGATCGCCCGCCGGATCGTCGAGCACTTGGCGCACCTGCCAGAAACCGGGTCTTCGTTCGATCTGGAACAGCTGCGGTCCGCGTGCGTCCGGGCCGATGCCGATGCGCTCGTACTCGGCGAAATAGGGCGCGAGCGCCGTCTCCCAATCCGGGCCGGTGCCGAGTTCGTCGAGGGTGTGCCAGTGCCGCAGCGACGCGAGTTCGACGCGGCGGAACATGGCATTGCGCACCATCACGCGGAAGGCGCGCTCGTTGGCGGTGATCGGACGCACGGATTCCGCGCCGAAGGCCACCTGGTCGGTGTCGGTCTCCGCGCCGGGGTTGGTGAGCTGTTCCCATTCGTCGAGCAGACTGGAATCGACCTGACGGATGAGTTCACCGAGCCATTCGGTGATGTCCTCGAGTTCCTCGGTCCGCGCGGATTCGGGAACGGTGCGCCGCAGCGCACGGTAGGCGTCGGCCAGGTAGCGCAGCACCACACCCTCCGAACGCGCCAATTCGTAGAACGAGATCAACTCGGCGAAGGTCATCGAGCGTTCGATCATGTCGCGCACGACCGATTTGGGGGAAGGCGCGAATTCCGACACCCACGGATGCCCGCCCCGGTAGGTCTCGAAGGCGGGTTCGATCAGCACGGCCAGCGGTTTGGGCCAGGTGACGTCCTCGAGCAGTTCCATGCGCTCGTCGTATTCGATGCCGTCGGCCTTCATCTCCTGGATCGCCACACCGCGCGCCTTGTGCTGCTGGGCCATCAGCAGCTGACGCGGATCCTCCAGGGTGGATTCGATGAGCGACACCACATCGAGGGTATAGCTCGTCGACTCTTTGTCGAGGAGGTCGAACGCGGCCAGCGCGAAGGGCGACAGCGGCTGATCGAGGGCGAAATCGCGTTGCAGGTCCACCGTCAGCCGCGCGCGCCTGCCCTGCGCGTCCGGCTCCGGGAGTTGTTGCACCACACCGGCATCGCGCAGGGCCCGGTACAGGCGCAGCGCGCGCAGGATATGTTTGCGCTGGGCCGGGCGCGGTTCGTGATTGTCCTCGAGCAGATGGCGCATCGCGTCGAAACAGTTTCCGGGCCGGGCGATCACGTTGAGCAGCATGGCGTTGGTGACCGAGAAACGGGACACCATCGGCTCCGGCTGGGCGCGCACGAGCCGGTCGAAGGTCTCCTCGCTCCACGAGACGAAACCCTCGGGCGGTTTGCGCCGCTGCACCTTGCGCTGTTTCTTGGGATCGTCGCCCGCCTTGGCGATCAGACGGGTGTTCTCCACCTCGTGGTCGGGCGCCTGCACCACCACGGTGCCCATGGTGTCGAATCCCGCGCGACCCGCGCGCCCGGCGATCTGGTGGAATTCGCGGGCCTTGAGCCTGCGGGTGCGCACCCCGTCGTATTTGGTGAGCCCGGTGAGCAGCACCGTCCGGATCGGCACGTTGATGCCGACGCCGAGGGTGTCGGTGCCGCAGACCACTTTCAGCAGCCCCTCCTGGGCCAGCCGCTCGACCAGCCGCCGGTATTTGGGCAGCATGCCCGCGTGGTGCACGCCGATGCCGTGCCTGATCAGCCTGGACAGGGTTTTCCCGAATCCGGCCGCGAAACGGAATTCACCGATGGCCGTGGCGATGGCGTCCTTCTCCGCGCGGCTCGCGAAGTTGACGCTGGTCAGCGCCTGGGCCCGTTCCAGCGCGGCGGCCTGGGTGAAATGCACGACGTAGACGGGGGCCTGGTGGGTGGTGACCAGTTCTTCGAGCGTTTCGGTGATGGGCGTGCGCGCGTAGGAAAAGGTCAGCGGCACAGGACGTTCGGTGCCCGAGACGATCGCGGTGGGATTGCCGGTGCGCCGTTCGATATCGGAGGCGAAGAAGTCGACCTCGCCCAGAGTCGCCGACATCAACAGGAATTGGGCGCGCGGGAGCTCGAGCAGCGGGACCTGCCACGCCCACCCGCGATCGGGATCGGCGTAGAAGTGGAATTCGTCCATCACGACCTGGCCGACATCGGCGGCCGAACCCTCGCGCAGCGCCATGTTCGCCAGGATCTCGGCGGTGGCGCAGATGATCGGGGCGTCGGCGTTGACCGCGGCGTCACCGGTGACCATCCCCACCTTGTCCGCGCCGAACACCTCGCACAGGGCGAAGAACTTCTCGCTGACAAGGGCTTTGATCGGGGCGGTGTAGTAGCTGCGTTGACCGCGGGTCAGCGCGAACAGATGCGCGCCGACGGCGACCAAGGATTTCCCCGACCCCGTCGGGGTCGCCAGAATGACGTTGGATCCGGACGCCAACTCGAGCAGCGCCTCGTCCTGCGCGGGATATAGCGAGGTGCCACGCTCCGCGGCCCAAGCACCGAAGGATTCGTACAGTGCGTCGGCGTCGGTCCCCGGTATCTCGAGCAGTTCGGTCAGATCCACTCCGACCACCCTACGTGCTCGCGGGCGGTGATCCGAGCTGGGCGTTCCCCCGGTCGGGGCGCGATCAGGCCTGCGGACTCGCGTCGCCGTCCCAGCCGCCCTGTTCGGCGAGGAAACGTTCGAATTCGGCGCCGAGCTCGTCGCCGCTGGGGAGTTCGCCGTCACTGGCGAGCAGACTCGACTGCTGTTCCTGGGCCGTGACGAAGCTGTCGTACTGGCGTTCCAGCGCGTTCACCACGGTCTCGACCTCGGAGTTGCCCGCGATGTGCTCGTTGACCTGCTCGCGCACCCGCGCGGCCGATTCACCCAACGCGGCGAGCGGAATCTCCAAACCGGCGTTGTCTGCGACATTTTCGAGCAATGTCTGCGCGGCCTCCGGGTAGGCGGTCTGTGCCAGGTAGTGCGGCACGTGCACCGAGAAACCGACCGATTCGTGTCCGTGCTGGGCCATCCGGTACTCCAGCAGCGACGACGCGCTGCCCGGCACCTGCAATTCGCCCGGCCACCGCTGGTGGTCGGCGATCAGATCGCGATTCGACGAATGCGCGGTGACGCCGAGGGGCCGGGTGTGCGGGATCGCCATCGGGATGGCGCTGAGCCCTATGGTGCGGCGCACTCCGAGCTGTTCGGACAGCAGTCGCACCGCGGTGGTGAATTTCTCCCACCGTAGGTCCGGCTCGATACCCGCCAGCAGCAGGAACGGGGTGCCGCCGGTGTCGCGTAGCGCCCAGAGGTTGAGTTCCGGCTCGGCGTAGTCGGAGAAATGGTCGGTCTTGAACGTCATGAGGGGACGCCGCGAGCGGTAGTCGAGCAGTTCGTCGACCGCGAACGAGGCGACCAGTTCGCTTTCGAGGCTCTCGCGCAGGTGCGTGGTGGCCAACCGCACCGCGTGACCGGCGTCGGTGAACCCTTCCAGTCCGTGCACAAGGACCGGACCCGAGCCGTCGGCGGACGACAGCTGCGGAGCGGGGAACTCCAGTTCGTACATTCGCGACTCGTAGTCCATCGCGTACTCCTTCCTGCGCGGTCCGCACCTGCGAGCCGGATGCGGTCCGGGAACTCCGTGCCCCGGCACCCGATGTGCGCCGCGCGCGGGGGGAACCCTGTCTATTGTCCCCCATGCCGGTGACACGCACCGCGCACGGTGCGACACCGACCCATATGTCCAGGCAACAGCCATCGGGTCGTCAGCATTCCCGCGCTGTGCAATTCGCACCGTGCGAGCCTCGAGGACGGCCGTCGGCGTGGCATCGCGGGCGACCCCGGCGAGTTTGGCACAGTGGGCGCTGTGACCGGGCCGGTTTCGACCAAGGGGGCAGTACTCGCGGTGGTGTCGGCGGTCGCGGTGCTCGCCTCGACGACGACCGGTTGCGGATCGGAAACGCCGGGTCGCCCCGTCGCCGCCCAGCAGAGCACGATCACCGAATACGTGAGCGCGGTCCTCGCGACGCTGCTGCCCGAGCCGTCACAATTTCCCGCCCGCTATCCGGCGGTCGTACTGCCGCAGGAGGCCGCGGCGCAGGCGGTGGGCGATCTGACCGGCGTCCCGCGCGGTGCGACGGTGCTGCCACGGGATTGCGCCCCGCCACCGCAGGATTTCGGGCCCGATCGGACCGCGGTCGCCGTCGGCACCGACAACGACTCCCGCGCCACGCTGACGGTGGAGTTGACCCGCACCACGGTGCCGCTGTCGGTGTTGCGCGAACAACTGGCGCGCTGCGGGCAGATGCGGGTCAGCGCGACCGGCACGACGACCAGCGTTCGCACCGAACTCCAGGATCCGCCCCGGACCGACGCCGAGGACGCCCTCGCCCTGCGCCGCACCGTTCGCCCCGACGCGGGCCGCACGGGGTTGACCGAGTCCATGTACACCCTGGTCGGTCAGGTCGGCGATGTGCGAATCACCGTGACGTACATGACATTCAGCGATGCCGAACCCGATACGGCGGCCGTGCGTGAAGTCTTCGCCACCACCGTCGAGAAGGTGCGCGCGGCGTAACGGTTCGGCCGGTTCATCCACAGCCGAAGAGTTATCCCCAGGTTTTCCGAAAGCCCTGGTCGTCGGTCGGCCCGGCGCGGGTGCGCGGGGCAGGCTCCGACCCATGACCACATCCGATTCTGCCGCCGATCACGCCGCCGGTTCCGTAGCGCCGCCCGGGCTCGCCCCGATGACGTCACCGCGTGCCTGCCGCCGCATCGCTCGGCGGGTGTCCGGCCGACACGGGGCCGCCCACGCCACGACGTCCGAATCCCGGACCGCCGGGATTCCCGACGGTCGGGATCTCGACACGGGTGCGTTCGACGTCGAGCCGCGCGCGGGCGCGTTCGACTCGCGCACGGTGTGCGGCGAGCGCGGGCCGCGATATCGCGGGAGCGATCCGCCGCGCTCGGCGCACGTCGGAGATCCGGGTGAGCTGATCGCGGCGCTACCCGCCCTGGTGGGGTTCGCGCCGCAGCGATCGCTGGTGGTCGCCGTGCTGCGCGCCGGTATGCCCCACGGAGAGCGGTCCGTGATCGAAGCGCTGGCGCGTTTCGATCTCGCTCCGGAGACGAGGCGGCGCGCACGGGTCAGCATGTTCACGGCCTGTATCGCGCAGATCTGCGCGGTCGAGCAGGCACGCGAGGTGCTCGTGATCGTCGTCGACGACCGACTGTCCGGTCCGGCGGTGGCCTCGTCGGCGGGGGACGAGGGCGCGCGATATATCGCGGCGGATCGGGCGACGGCCGAGGACCGTTCGGTCGGTGCCGCGGTGATCGGGGATTCGGCGGTCGGGGACGCACCCGGTCCGCCGGATGCGGACTGTGCGGGTACGGACGGCACAGATATGGCCGCTGCGGGTACCGCGGATGCGGACGCTGCGGATGCGGACGCTGCGGATGCGGAGGGTGCGGAAACGGACGCAGCGGGTACGGATGCTGACGGTGCTGGTGCGGGCGGTGTGGCGACGGCTGGCGCGGCAGGCTGTAGGCGCACATCCATCGATGCCGATGCCGCGGCACTCATCGCGTCGCTCGACAAGCGGCTGGGGCGGCGCGGTATCGAGATCGGCGGTAGCTGGGCGGTCAGGGGGATCGAGGCGGGTGCGCCCTGGTGGAGTCTGTTCGATCGGGAACAGCGGGGTGAGGTTCCCGATCCGACGGCTTCGCCGGTGACGCTCGCCCATGTCCTTGAGGGGCGACCGATCCACCGGTCACGTGCGGAACTGACCGCACTCGTCGAGGCGGACACGGTGCGACAAGGGGAGGTCGCCGTCCTGCTTCCCGCCGCCCTGGCCATGGCGCGGGAACGTTTCACCAGGGCCGTGACGCACGGTGATCTCGACGGCTACCGGCGCAACGCGCTCGAGTTCGTGCTCTGGCAGATCGCCCACGTCGAATCCGGCGCCGTTCCCACCGTTCCCGAAATCGCCGAACTCGTTGCCGCGCTGCGGGATCGAGCGGTACGCGACACGATGTTCGCCCTCGCCGTCGGTGATCACGCGGCGGCGGCGGAAAGTCTGTGGCTCACCCTGGTGCGTGCCCTGTCCGGTTCCGACCGCGCCGAGGTCGCCGCGTTGCTCGGCTACAGCGCCTATATCCGCGGCGACGGGCCGTTCGCCGGGATCGCCCTGGACGCGGCGCTGCTGGCCGACCCGTTCCATCCCATGGCGATCCTGCTGGAAACGTCACTGCGAGCCGGTATGCGTCCCGAAGCGCTGCGCCGACTGGCTCGCAGCGGATACGACACCGCGGCCTGCCTCGGCATCGAACTCGGTCCGGCGGTCCGATGACCGCCACGCGACGCGGTGGCGTCACGTCAGTGGAGCGCCGCCGCTGGAATACCCATGGGTGGTCAGCGTGGACGCAGCGTCACCGGCAGGCCGGACGGCGACAGGACGAAATCGCGGTTGGACGCGCGAACCACGTAGTCCGGATCGGGGGTCGGCCGCCAACGGGCGAGCAGTGCCGCGGAGGCGAGGGCGATCTCGAGCGTGGCGAAATGGTCTCCGAGGCAACGGCGGCGTCCCACACCGAACGAGAGACTGGCCTTCTTGTCGATCTCACCCGCACGTTGCGGCGACCAGCGATCGGGATCGAAGACGTCCGGATGCGCGAAATAGCGTCGATCGTGCTGAACCATGTAGGGGCTGAACATGACCGCAGAGCCGGGGGGAATGGTGAGCCCGTCGATGGTGACCTCGCCGTCGGCGTTACTCGCGCTGATCCACGGTCCCCAGAAGCGCAGCGTCTCCGCCACCACCTGTTTCAGGTACGGCAGGGCGGTCAGGTGCGCGGGGCGCACCGGATCGGATCCGACGACGGCGTCGAGTTCGGCGTAGAGCCGCTCGGCGACGGCGGGACGAAGCATGACCTCGTGCCACAGCCATCCCGCCAGCGACGCCATGGAGCCGACGCCACCGGCCAGCATCAGGATCGCCTCGTCGATGATGTGCTCGTCGGACAGGCGTGCGCCGGTCTCGGGATCGGTGTGCCGGATCAACGCCGAGACCACATCGTTGAAATCCTCGTCGCGACGCCGGTATTCGGCGATGACCTCGCCGATGACACCGCGCAGATGACGTGCCTTCCTGCGCCAGCGCAGATTGGCGATCACCCGGAGTCGGCGCAGCTGCGGCGGCAGCGCCGTGCGCAGGATCACCTGACCGAGCAGCCACGGCACATTGTCGCGGATGGCGCGGCGGGCCTCGGCGCTGAAATCGGCCGTGAACAGCGTCGAGGAGACGGTGTCGAGGATCAGCCCGTGGGCTTCGTCCATCAGATTCACGCGGGTGTCGCCGGGCAGCCCCGCCGACCAGGTCTCGGCGATATCGGCCGCCGCCGCGGTGTACTCGGACAGACGGCTCTGCCGCAGCGCGGGCGCGATCATCCGCCTGCGCAGTTTGTGTTCCGCGCCGCGCAGCACGTTCACCGAACCGCCCGCGACATCCTCGATCGCCTCGCGCAGATCGTCGCGGTTGAATTCCGCGTCGCCGAGCCCGATTTCGCGGACGAGATCGGGGGTGGTGAGCAGATAGCCGGTCTTGCGCCCGAAATAGATACGCACGATGGGACCGAGTTCGGACAGCGAGGTGACGAACGCGGGAGCGTCGCGCAACGCGCGCAGGCTGTGCCCGACCAGCGGCAGCGCACCGGGCGCGGTCGGCACCTCCTCCAGGGTGCGCGGTACGGCCGGCGGATCGGCGGCCGGTGGCGCGGTGGCTTCCCGGTAGACGTCGAGTACCGCGGCGACCTGGCGCGACTGCCGCACCGTGTCTCCGCACCCGTCGAGCGCCGCGCGCATCTTCGTCAGCGCGGCGGGCTCGGCTACCAGCTCGGCGAGCGTTTCCGATATCGAGACCGCCGACGGTCCGTCGGTGAGCCGCCCCGCGCCCTCCGGCACCGATTCGCGCAGGACGGGATCGCAGTGCACGATCGGCAGCCCGACCGCCACCGCCTCGAGCAGCACCATCCCCTGGGTGTCGAAACCGTACGAGGTGAAAAGCAACGCGTCGGCCGTGGCGGCGGCCGCGAGCCATTCGCGCCGGGTGACGCTGCCGTGCAGGGTGATCCGGTCGGCCAGGCCGTTCTCGGCGATCAGAGCGGCGGCGTCGGCACACAGGTCACCGTCACCGTAGATGTCCAACGTGCACCGCGGCACGCGGCGGACGGCCTCCATGGCTTCGAGCAGTCGCTTCTCCCGGGAGAGTCTGCCGCACCAGACCAGGCGCAGCGGGTCGTGCTCGCCGCGTTCGGAATACGCGGCGGCGCTGTTGCTTTCGACGAGTTCGTCATCGACGCCGTTGGACACCACATCCAGTGGCTTCGTGAGTCCGTGTGCGAGCAGTTCCGCCGCGAAATGCCGGGTCGGCGCGATCACCCGATCCGCGGCCTGCGCCTGCCCCACGATGGTCCACCAGGCGTGGCGCGCGGCCCGGCTCTCGGCGCGATGGGGCATGTGGAGGGCGTGCGGCACGAAACGGCCGTGCAGTGTGCGCAGGACGAGTGCCGAGGCGTAGGGCACGGGGGAGGTGTGCTCGATGAAGGAGTCGTCACGGCTCTGCGCGGTGTGCACGAGCGGGATCCGGTGCCGCCGCGCGGCTTTCATCCCTGCGATGGCGACGCCGTAGGTGGTGTGGGTGTGCACCAGATCGACCGGTCCGCGCGCGGCGAATACCGCGTCGATCAGGGCGTTGTCGCGCGCGGTGGGAACCACCATCGCGAAGCCGTTCACCACGATTCCGGCGAACGGGCGCAGTGCCACGATCGCCCGCGCGGCGAGGTCGTCGCGCACCGGGGCGTCCGCACCCGGCATCGGCGCGACGAACAGGGTGACACGGTGACCCGCGCCTTCGAGTCCACGGCACAGCGACGCGACGGCGGTCTGGACTCCGCCGAGCGTGTCCGGGTGGTAGTCCATGAACATCGCTATGTGCACACTGTCGAACTGTACTGACACTCGATGTCCGGTGCGGGCGCATTCTTCGACGGATCGGCGCGCGGACCTCGGCGCGCGGACCGGTTCACGTGCGAGAGTGCCAGGGGACACCGAGGAGAACGACAGCACCGAAAGAGGCGCCGTGCGAATTTCGATACCCCTCACCGGAACCAGGGGGGACGTGCAACCGATCGTCGCGCTCGGCCTCGAGCTGCGCAGACGGGGGCACGACGTCCTCGTCGGGGCTCCGCCCAACCTGGTCGACTTCGTCGCGGCGACCGGTCTGACCGCGCGGGCCTGCGGACCCGACATCCAGCAGCTCTACAGCTCGGACGAGGGTCAGCGGGCCTTGGCGGCGGGCAACACCCTGCGGCTGATGCGGATGGTCGGGCATCAGATGGCGGGATACGCCGAACAGATGAACCGCGAGGTCATCGACGTCTGCGCGAGCGCCGATCTCCTCGTCGCCACCACCGTCACCGAGGACAGAGCGAGTTCGGTCGCCGAGGCGCTGCGGATTCCGCTGGTGAGCCTGCACTACTTCCCGTGTCGCGACAACGCGGCCTACCCGTTCCCGGGTGCGCTGCCGCCGCGATGGAATCCGCCCGCCCCGGTCAACCGGGCCACCTGGCTGATCGCCGAGAACCTGCGTCGCGTCGTGTTCATGCGCTACCTCAATGCCCTGCGCGACACCCTCGGGTTGCCGAAATCGCGGGCGAGCACGGCCGCGGTACTGGCCCGCGCCGGTGTGCCGGAAGTGCAGATCTACGATCCGGCACTGGTGCCGGGCCTACCCGAACAGTGGGATGCGCGTAGACCGTTCACCGGATTCATGACCCTCGACCGAGCCGCGCGCGAAGCGGTCGGCGAGCTGGCGGGAGATCACGAGGCCATCCTGTCCTGGATCGGTGACGGCCCGGCGCCGGTGTTCTTCGGCTTCGGCAGCATGCCGATCCGCGACACCGCGGCGGTACTGGCCATGGTGCGCGAAGTGTCGGCGCGGCTCGGGGTGCGCGCGCTGGTGAGTGCGGGCTGGAGCGATCTGGACCCGGCCGATACGCGGTGGGGACCGGATCTGGCGGTGGTCGGCCCCTTCGCGCACGACGCGGTGTTCCCCCGGTGCGCCGCGGCGGTCCATCACGGCGGGATCGGGACGCTGTTCGAGAGTCTGCGGGCCGGATTGCCGACGCTGGTGTGCTCGGTGTCGTTCGAACAGCCGATGTGGGGCGGACAGGTCGAACGTCTCGGTGTCGGCGCGCATCTGCCGTTCACACACCTGAACACGGCCGCGCTCACCGAGGCGGTGGCCGCGCTGCTGACACCCGAACGTCGCGCCGCGGCCGCGGCATTCGCACCGACCCTGATCACCGAAGGCGCGTGTGCCCACACCGCCGATATCATCGAGGCGCGAGTCGGGTGAGCGCCCATATCGTCGCCGATTCGCTGGTCATGCTGCGTCGCTGCGCCAGGCATACCCTGCGCAGTCGCGACACCCTGATCATCTCCCTGCTCATGCCGGTCCTGGTCATGCTGCTGTTCACCTACGTCTTCGGCGGCGCGATCGACGTGGGCGGACCGTATCTCGACTACGTGGTGCCGGGAATCATGCTGCTGTGTACCGGTTTCGGCTCCTCGATCACCGCCACCGCGGTATCCACCGATATGACGCGGGGCAGTATCGACCGGTTCCGGACATTGCCGATGTACCGCCAGGCGGTGCTGGCCGGACATGTGGCAGAGGGAGTGCTGCGCAATCTGGCAGCCATCGCCATCGCGGTGGGCGTCGCGGTGGCTCTCGGCTATCGACCGCGGGCGAACCTGTGGGAATGGTCGGCGGCCATCGCGGTGATCACGCTGTTCGTGACGGCGATCTCCTGGATCGCCGTCGCGCTCGGGCTGGTGGCCAAGAATCCGGAAGCGGCGGGCGGACTGACCTACGCGATCATGTTCATCCCGTACATCAGCAGCGCGTTCGTCCAGACCACCACCATGCCGGGCTGGTTACGCGGCTTCGCCGACTACCAGCCCGCCACCCCCGTCATCGATACGGTGCGCAGCCTGCTCGGCGCCTCGGGATCGGGGGGTGTGGCCGCGCTCGCGGTCGCGTGGTGCCTGGCTCTCGGGCTACTCGGATTCGGCGGTGCGAGCGTCGTGTTCGGCAGACTCTCGCACCGCTGAGTCATCGGGCGCTGTGCGCGCGGGAACCGAGGGACCGCAGGAAGCTCCACGCGTCGGCGACGATCTCGTCCAGATCGTTGTGGACGGGCTTCCAGCCCAGTTCGGCGACTGCCCGCGCGCTCGACGCGATCAGCACCGCGGGATCGCCGGGGCGGCGAGGCGCGTCCTGGGCGGCGATGGGCAGGCCGGTGACCCGCTCGCAGGCCGAGATGACCTGCCGCACCGAGAACCCGGTACCGCTGCCGAGGTTGTAGACGCGATGGACGCCGGGCTCGGCGGCACCGAGCGCCAGCAGATGCGCCTGCGCCAGATCGCGGATGTGGATGTAGTCACGGACCGCGGTGCCGTCCTCGGTCGGCCAGTCGGTGCCGAAGACCGAGATGGCTTTTCGGTGACCGAGCGCGACCTGGAGCACCAGCGGGATGAGATGGGTTTCCACGACGCGGTTCTCACCGAGACCGCCATAGGCGCCCGCGACGTTGAAGTAGCGCAGGCTGGTCGCGGCCAGGCCGTGCGCGAGCGCGTAGGAGGTGATGGCGTGGTCGATCGCGAGTTTCGACGCGCCGTAGGGGTTGGTCGGACGCGGCGCCGCGTCCTCGGTGATCGGCACCTGTTCCGGTTCGCCGTAGACGGCCGCGGTGGAGGAGAACACGAGCCGGGGTGTGCCCGCGTGCCGAATCGCCTCCAGGAGTTCGAACGTTTTCACGACGTTGCCGTGCCAGTACTTCTCCGGCTGCTGCACCGATTCGCCGACCAGCGACTGCGCCGCGAAATGTAGGACGCCGTCGAAGGTCTCGGCCCGAAGTAGTGCGGGCGCGGCGTCGGCGATATCGCCCTCGACGAAACGCGCGCCCGAGGGAACGCCCTCGGCGTTACCCGTGCTGAGATCGTCGACGACGACGACCTCGTGACCGTCCTCGAGCAGTACCTGCGCGCAGACACCGCCGACGTATCCGGCACCACCCGTGACCAGAAGTTTCACGTCTCAGACCAGCTTCACCTGGATGGCATGCGCCATTTCTTCGGACAATTCGAAATCGTTGTGACCCGGCACGGTGATGATCACCGAACCCGGCTTGTTCTCGACCGTGACGCGCGCGTCGGGCACCACACCCGCCTCACGCAGTCGCCCGATGACCTCGGGATCGGTCTGGATGTGTTCGGCGAGCCTGCGCACGACCACCGCGTGGACCCGGCCCTGCGGCAGTTCCGACAGTCGCATCAGACCCTCGCTCGCCGCCGACGGGGCGGCGATCCCGAGTTCGTCCAGGCCGGGGATCGGGTTGCCGTAGGGGGACGTGGTGGGGTGGTTGAGCACCTCGACGAGACGGCGTTCGACATCCTCGCTCATCACGTGTTCCCAGCGGCAGGCCTCGGCGTGCACGTTCTGCCAATCGAGCCCGATGATGTCGACGAGCAACCGTTCGGCCAGGCGATGCTTGCGCATCACCGCGACCGCCATACTTCTGCCCTTGTCCGTGAGCTCCAAGTGACGATCGCCCGCGACCAGCAGAAGTCCGTCGCGCTCCATTCGCGCGACCGTCTGGCTCACTGTCGGACCGCTCTGTTCGAGGCGTTCGGCGATGCGGGCGCGCAGAGGCACCACGCCCTCCTCCTCGAGGTCGTAGATGGTACGGAGGTACATCTCCGTAGTGTCGACCAGATCCTTCACCTGTTACCCCTTCGTTGGCACGAATTCTACCTACGCACCACAGCACTTCCGTTCGGCGCGATCGTCAGGCGTCGGCGCGGTCGCCACGCTCGTCGACGACGTCCGCGCTGACGCACCCGCCGTGGGAATTCCGTCGGGGCACAGCAGGCCGGGCGTGTACGTTATAGCTCTATTTCTACTGCATAGGAACGTTCTACGGGGCCGCCAGCTTCCCGCGTACCGTTGCGATCATGGCCACTACACCTCGCGGCGAACATGAGACGCCGCTCCGGGCCGCGCCGACGCCGCGCCCGGAAACATCCGGCCGAGGAAAAGTCGTCTGGACGGACCGTTTCCTGGAGTATGCATGGACCCCGCAGCACCCGATGAAACCGGCGCGGTTGAAGTTCACCATGGCGCTCGCCGAAAGTCTCGGTTTGCTGGAAGGAATCGAGCGGCTGAGCCCGGAACCCGCGGGTGTGAGCGATCTGTTACGTGTGCACACGGCCGAATACGTCGAGGCGGTCCGGCATGCCGTCCAGCCGCCCGGTCAACCGCAGGCGCCGCCGTTCGGACTCGGGTCGGCCGATAATCCGGTCTTCCCGCAGATGCACGCGGCGGCCTCGGTGATCGTCGGTGGGACGCTGGCCGCGGCGCGCGAGATCGCCGAGGGCCGCACCCGGCGCGCGATCAGCATCGGCGGCGGTATGCATCACGCGATGCCGAATTCGGCGGCCGGGTTCTGCGTCTACAACGACGCCGCGGTGGCGATCTCCTGGCTGCTCGATCACGGTTTCGACCGCATCGCCTACCTCGACGTCGACGTCCACCACGGTGACGGGGTGCAGCGGGTGTTCTACAGCGATCCCAGGGTGCTCACCGTGTCCATCCACCAGCATCCGGCCACGCTGTGGCCGAATACCGGCTGGCCGGAGGAAACCGGGATGGGCGCGGCCGAGGGCACCGCGATCAATCTGGCGGTGCTGCCCGGTACCCGGGATGCGCAGTGGTTGCGTGGATTCCACGCCGTGGTTCCCGGTGCGCTCGAGGCCTTCCGGCCGCAGATCGTGGTGAGCCAGTGCGGGGTCGACACCCACCGCGAGGATCCGCTCGCCGATCTCGAACTGACCGTCGACGGTCAGCGCGCGGCATTCCTGGCCATGCGCGCGCTGGCGGATCGCCACGCCGAGGGTCGCTGGCTCGCGGTCGGCGGTGGCGGATACGGCCTGTACCGGGTGGTCCCGCGGGCCTGGACGCACCTGCTCGCCGCCGCGCTCGACCGCGATATCGCTCCCGAGACCCCGGTGCCGCAGGAGTGGATCGAGATGATCCGCGCCGAGGCGCCGATGCTGGAACCGCCGCGCACGATGGGTGACGGCGGTGATATCGCCTATCGCCGGTGGGACGGTCCCGGCGGAACCGGCGAGACCGGTGACGCACACTACGACCGTGCCCAACGCGCCGTCGACACGGCCGTTCTCGCCACGCGCAGAGCGAGCTTCGGACTGCTCGGCCTGGACCCGGAGGATCCCCGTGACTGATTCACTGCCCGTTCCGGATTCGCCGGACACCCCGGCGGTGCCGCCACCGCCGCCGGTGCACTGGTTCGCCGACGTGCTCGCCTCCGACGGCAGGGTGGTCCGGCTGCGCCCCATCACCGCCGAGGACGCACAGCGGCTCCAGCAATTCCACGCGGCACTGTCCGACCGCACCAGATACCTGCGCTACTTCGGTCCGTATCCGCGCATTTCGGTCAAGGATCTGTACCGGACCACCCACGTCGACTATCACGACCGGGTCGGACTCGTCGTCGAACTCGGCGAGCAGATCATCGCGGTCGGCCGCTACGAACTGCTCGATCGGCCCGGTCGGCGTGCCGCCGAGGTCGCTTTCGTGGTCGCCGACGAACATCAGGGCCGTGGTCTCGGCTCGATCCTGCTCGAGCATCTGGCCGGTTCGGCGGCCGAGAACAAGATCGAGACCTTCGTCGCCGAGGTGCTCGCGGAGAACATCACCATGGTGACGGTGTTCCGGGAGGCCGGCTACCAGGTGGAACGCAGCCGCGACGGTTCGGTGCTGCATCTGGAATTCGCGATCGACCCCACCGAAGCCCTTGTTTCCGTGCGCGATGCGCGTGAGCGTGCCTCCGAGGCGCGCAGTGTGGGCAATCTGCTCGCGCCGGGCTCGGTCGCGGTGATCGGGGCCACCCCGACGCCGGGCCGGGTCGGCGGGGTGGTGCTGGCCAATCTGCTGTCGGGTGTATTCCAGGGGCCGGTGTATCCGGTGAACCCGAACCGGCGTTCGGTGCGCGGGGTGCGGGCCTATCCGACGGTGCGCGATATTCCCGACGAGGTGGATCTCGCCCTGGTCGCGGTGCCCGCCGCCGCCATCGGTTCGGTACTCGACGACTGTATGGCCAAGGGGGTGAAAGGTCTGGTCGTGCTGACAGCGGGTTTCGCCGAGACCGGTCCCGAAGGGCTGGCCGCCGAACGTGATCTCGTCGCGGCCGCGCGAGGACACGGTATGCGGGTGGTGGGTCCGAGCGCGCTCGGCATCGCCAACACCGATCCCGAGGTGTCGTTGAACGCGACGCTGGCCACCATCCTGCCCGCGCGCGGGCGCATCGGATTCTTCTGCCAGTCCGGCCCGCTCGGCGCGGCCATCCTCGGCGAGGCCGCGGCGCGCAATCTGGGACTGTCGACCTTCGTCTCGGCCGGTAACCGCGCCGACGTCTCCGGTAACGACCTGCTCCAGTACTGGGACACCGCGCCCGATACCGACGTCATCCTGCTCTACCTGGAGAGTTTCGGTAATCCACGAAAGTTCTCGCGGATCGCGCGCCGGGTCGCCCGCACCAAACCGATCGTGGCGGTGAGCAGTGGCCGGCTGGCCGCGCGCGCTCAGCCGACCGGTGACATGGATCGCTCGATCGTGCGAGATCTGTTCGCGCAGGCCGGAATCGTGCAGGTCGATTCGATCTCCGAACTCTTCGACTGCGCGGCACTGCTTGGCTACCAGCCACTTCCCGCGGGCGGCAGACTCGCGGTGATCAGCAACAGCACGGCGCTGAGCTGGCTGGCGGTCGACGCGGCGCGCGGCGAGGGACTCGCGGTCGGCGACCCGGTGAACCTGGGCCCGCAGGCGACGCCCGGCGCGTTCCTCGACGCTCTGGTGGCCGCCCTCCGCAGTGACGAGACCGATTCCGTCATCGTGGTTTTCGCGCCACCGGTGCCACTGCCGATGGCCGGTTTCGCCGACGCGATCCGCGCCGCGATCGCGGCGGTTCCCGACGCGGGCAAACCCGTGCTCACCACGTTCGTTGCCGAGCAGGGGATTCCGAATCTGCTGGCCGAGCGCGGCCCCGGCGGCACCGCGGTGCGTGGCTCCATCCCGTCGTATCCGGATCCCGAACGTGCCGCGCGGGCACTGGCCAGGGTGCGCCGATACGCCGAATGGCGCACCAAACCGGTATCGGCGGTGGTGCAGCCCGCGGGGATGGACACCGAAGCCGCCCGCGTCCTGGTGAACGAGTGGATGGGGGAGGCGGGCGAGCGCTGGCTGACCGATCTGGAGACCGTGCGGTTGCTCGACTGCTACGGCATCGACGTCGTCACCTTCCGCGAGGTCCGCACCGCGGAGGAGGCGGTCGAGGCCGCCGAGGCACTCGGTTACCCGGTCGCGGCCAAGGCCACCGGCGAAATCTGGCGGCGTCGCCCCGATCTCAGCGGGGTCCGATTGGATCTGTGGCGACCGGAGGCGGTGCGCCAGGCCTACCGCGATCTGGTCGAGATCTGCGGCGATCCGGTACTGCACATCCAGCAGATGGCGCCGACCGGAGTCGGTTGCATCCTGCGGGTCCAGGACGATCCGTCGTTCGGCTCGGTGATCGAATTCGGGCTGTCCGGGCTGATCATCGAACTGCTCGGGGACCGCGCCTATCGGGCGCTGCCGCTCACCGAGGACGAATCGGTCGCGCTCATCGACGCCCCGCGCGCGGCCGCCCTGCTTTCGGGCACACCCGCGAGCCCCCGGGTGGACAAGGCGGCGTTGGTCGAACTCGCCCAGCGCATTTCCGCGCTGTTCGATGATCTGCCCGAATTGCGCGAACTGTCGTGCGAACCGGTATTGGCGTCACCGACTTCGGCCGCGATCCTGTACGCGCGTGTTCGTATAGGCCCCGAGCCCAGCCGATTCGACGTCGGGCCACGCCGACTCGCGTGACACGCCGAGAGTTTGCGCGATTCGTTAACACCCCATGACGCTTTTCCGATCTTGGGGGACCATCGATGTCCCCCACGAAAGGCGTCCCCCATGAAGAAGTTCGGCCTGATCGCGTTGCCCCTGCTCGCCTGCGCACTCGCGGCGTGTTCGGTCTCCATAGGTTCCGACCCGAAGATCGAGGAAACCGCGCTGGAGAAATCGGTCAAGCAGACCCTGACCGAGAAGGTCGGCCAGGAGCCGGACTCGATCGACTGCCCGGGAGATCTGGAGGGCACCGTCGGCACCACCATGCGCTGCACCCTGTCCGCGGGCGGCGAGCAGATCGGCCTGACGGTCACGGTCACGACCGTGGAGGATGACACGGTCAACTACAACGTCGAGGTCGATCAGAGCTGATCCGCCCCGGCGAAACCCCGCGTCGATCGCGGGGCGCATCGCTGGAGAACAGAGTTCGCCGACCGGTTCGCGCGGGCCCGGAGGGGACGGGACGCGCGTGGGCCGGTCGGCGCTCGACGGTGCCCCGACGGACCACCGAGTCGAAAGGGGACCGAATCCCCGGGGGATCAGCTGGCGTAGGCCCGCAGGCGGTCGGCCCGCTCACCCTTGCGCAGTTTGGACATGACCTCGCGCTCGATCTGGCGAACCCGTTCGCGCGAGAGCCCGAACAGTTTGCCGATCTGGTCCAGGGTGCGCGGCTGGCCGTCGTCCAAGCCGAAGCGCAGCCGGATGACCTGCTGTTCGCGCTCGTCCAGGGTGGCGAGCACGCTGCGCACGTCGTGGTGCAGCAGCCCCGCGATGACCGCGGATTCGGCCGAGGTGGCCTCGGAATCCTCGATGAAATCGCCGAGCGGCGCCTCTTCGTCGTTGCCGACGGGCATGTCCAGGCTCACCGGGTCGCGGCTGTGGTCGAGCAGATCGGAGATCTTGCCGACCGGAATACCGGATTCGTTGGCCAATTCGTCGTCGGTGGCCTCGCGACCGAGTTGCTGGTGCAACTCGCGCTTGATTCTGGCGAGTTTGTTCACCTGCTCCACGAGATGGACGGGAAGCCGGATGGTGCGGCTCTGATCGGCCATGCCGCGGGTGATGGCCTGACGGATCCACCAGGTGGCGTAGGTCGAGAACTTGAAGCCCTTGGCGTAGTCGAACTTCTCCATCGCGCGGATCAGTCCGAGGTTGCCCTCCTGGATGAGGTCGAGCAGCGGCATACCGCGACCGGTGTACCGCTTGGCGAGGGAGACGACGAGGCGCAGGTTGGCTTCGAGCAGATGCGAGCGAGCGGCCTGGCCCTCACGGACGACGACGGCCAGATCGCGCTTGCGGGTAGCCGACAGCCGTTTGCCGGTTTCCAGCAGGTTCTGCGCGTAGAGGCCCGCCTCGATGCGCTTGGCCAGCTCGACCTCGTCGGCGGCCGTGAGCAGCGCTGTGCGACCTATACCATTGAGGTATACGCGGACAAGGTCGGCGGCGGGGCTCTGGGCGTCGAGGTCCGAATCGCTGGGTCGCACACGAGTGGTGGCGGGGCTTGTCATGACTTGCCTCCTGTCGGTGGTGTCTCACTCCGAATAACGGACCCGACGTAGAGAAAGTTCCCGCTCGAGCCTGTGATAAACCGCTCTGAACTGCGGGTTTCACGGTCATCGTCTGAGAAGTTCCTGAGAACACCACCGCTCGGAACACCCCGTGTTCCCGGGCTCGTCCGTGCTCGCGGTTACACCGGGCGGATCAGACCGTGCCGGACCAGTCCCGCGACCACCGACAGCGCATCGGCGGCGAACTCGGCGCTCACCCCGTCGGATCCGTGGGCGAGTGCCAGTAATTCGATCAATTCGTCCAACGGCAGACCGTCCGGTCGCATTCCCGCGACCAGTGAGACGGTCGACTCGTCCACCTCGTGCTGCCAGCGCGGGCCGTCCCCGCGGTGCAGCCGTGCCACCCGCTGGTTCCACCCCTGGTCACCGGGGAGGTAGACCCGTTCCAGTGCGGTGGCCGAATCGACCGTGAAACGCGCTGACCAGGCCAGATCATTGTCCGCGGCGACCGAACGCAGCCACGCCGAGCGTTCGAAATACGCGGCGGCCTCCGGGCCGAGCGGGTCGTCGAAGCCGTGCGTGAGGTCCTCGGCGAGCACTTCGGTGGGTCCGTCGACCGCGCGCAGATACACGAATCCGAAGCCGATTCCCTCGACCCGCGCCGTCGCGAACGCGTCGAGCCACTGGTCGGCGCGCGCCTGGGCCGCCGGATCGCGTGGATCGAGTCCGGCGTCGCGCAGCCAGGTGCCGACGTAGAGCCCCGGATCGGCGACGTCGCGCTGCACGATCCAGGCGTCGACGCCGTGGTCGGGCAACCACGCCGACACCCGCTGCCGCCAGTCCTGATCGTCGGTGTGCACCCACGCGGCCAGCATCGCGGCCGTGCCGCCGGGGGCGAGCAGATCCGCGGCCCGCGAGATCACCAGTTCGCTCGCGCCGTCCATGGCGAGCCCGGAATCGCGATAGGTGTGCTCGATCCGCGCGGGTCCGACCACGAACGGCGGATTGGCCACCACCTGATCGAAACGCCGCCCCTCGACCGGCTCGAACCACGAACCCTCCAGCAGGTCGATATCGAGGTCGTTGAGCGCGGCGGTCGCCTCGGCCAGCCACAGTGCCCGCGGATTCACATCGGTCGCGGTGACCGAACGCGCGTAGGACGCGGCGTGGACCGCCTGCACGCCGCAGCCGGTGCCCAGGTCGAGTACCGAGCCGACGGGCCGGGTCGGGGTGGCGCGCAGCAGCGAGAGCGAGGCGTGCCCGACACCGAGCACGTGATCCTCGGTCAGGGTCCGCCTGCGCATCGAATCGTCGAGATCGGACAGGATCCACCGATTGCCCGCGCCGATATCCAACGGACGCAGGTCCAGCGCGGCGCGCAACCGATCGCCGTCGCGCGCCAGCAGTCCGGCCGCGACGGCACGGTCGAGATCGAGCGGCGCGAGCGCGGCCGCGACCTCGCGTTCGCCGAGATCGTCGCCGAGCAGCAGCAATCTGATCAGCGTGCCGAGTTCACCCGCGGTGCGAGCGACCCGCCGCACCGGAACCGGTTCCTGTCGCCCGAGCGCCGCGTGCACGTCCGGCCCGAGCGCCTCGAGCAGGGTGTCGGCGTCGTAGCCGACGCGAGTGAGCGCGCTGCGCAGATCCGGGCACAGTGCGGTGAGCAGGGATCCGGTGGTGGTTCGGTGCGAAGACACACCGGTACTCTGCCATCGCGACCGATCCGGGACGCTCACCTGTCCGCCGTGTCACAGCGACGCGGCAGCGGCGTGGCGTGGACCGGCCGGGCTCAGACGCCGTTCGGGTCGCGGGCGGTCGCGCAGTACAGCGCGTCGGCGGGATCGGCGAGCACGATCCAGTGCGAGTGGCGCTCCACGATCGTCGCGCCGAGGGATTCGTGCCAGGTCGCGGTGGCCTCGATATCCGAGCACGACAGATCGATGTGCGCGGTGGTGGGGCGATCCTCACGCAGTCGTTGCAGCAGGATCTGCACGGGCAGTTTCTCTTTCGCGCGCAGCCGGGCGAACTCCGGTAGCCGACCGGTTCGGTACTCCCAGGTGGTCAGTGATTGCCAGAACAGTGTCTCGCGGTCGTAGTCGGTGGGGCCGATGTCCAGGCAGACCTGGTCGACGCGGCTGAGGGCGCCGTCCGGGGCGCGGTAGGCGGGCGCGGGCTCGCCGACGGCGCGACCACTCGGTGTGAGACAGAAGATCTGGCCCGACGGCGAGCGCAGCACCGCGTAGTCGGGGTGGTTGGCGACGAGGTCGGCGCCGAGATCGAGGGCGACGCGCACCGTGGCGGCGATATCGTCGACATCGAAGTCCAGATGCACGCCCCCGAGGCCGGTCACCGACTGCATCTTGACCGAGGCGGCGGCGAAGAGCGCGGGATCGGGCAGCAGCGTGAGGAATTCGTTGTCGGCGCCGCGCCGCTCGGAGGTTTCGGTCCCGGTGACGGTCGACCAGAATTTCGCGCACTCGTCGAAACGTTGTGCGGGACGGTCGAGGAACGCCCAAACCCACCGAATCATCATGTCTCCCGAATGCTGTCGAACCGGCCTCGATCCTCGGACACAGTAGGTGTCGTGGCCCCGGCCTGTCGAGCGAATACCGGTCCTCGTCAACCGGCCCGGAACGTCTTGCGGTAGGCCAGCGGTGGGACGCCGAGTTCACCGCGCATGTGATGGCGCAACGACGCCGCTGTCCCCATACCCGAGGCGTGCGCCACCGCGTCCACCGACAGATCCGTGGTCTCGAGCAGACGCTTCGCGTGCCGAAGCCGTTGCCGCAGCAGCCACGCGCCGGGAGCCAGTCCCGTCTCGGCCTTGAACCGGCGGGTGAAGGTGCGCACGCTCATCCGCGCGTGCGCGGCCATGGTGTTCAGGTCGAGTTCCCGATCGAGATGGCGCAGCGCCCACGCGCGGGTGGGCGCCGTGCCGTCGGAACCGGGGTCGGGGACCTGACGTTCGATGAACTGCGACTGACCGCCTTCGCGCCACGGCGGCACCACGCAGTAACGCGCGGCCCTGTTGGCGATCTCGCTGCCGTGGTCGGCCCTGATGATGTGCAGGCAGACATCTATTCCGGCCGCGAGACCCGCCGCGGTGCAGATGTTCCCGTCTTCGACGAACAGCAGGTTCTCGTCGAGGTGGACCGCGGGGAACATCGCGCGGAAGGTGTCGGCGAAGGCCCAGTGCGTCGTCGCGCGTCTGCCGTCGAGCAGTCCGGCCGCGCCGAGGACGAACGCGCCGGTGCAGATGGACATGATCCTGGCGTCCGGCCGAATGGTGGCCAGGGCGGCGCCCAGTTCCGGCGAGACGATGCCCTCGACCCGCGGACCCGGCGCCCTGGTGCCGGGCACGATCACCGTATCGGCGGTCGCCAGCAGTTCCGGCCCGTGGTCGGTCACGATCGTGTACCCGGCGGTGGAGCGGATCCCGGCGGGATCGAGCCCGCAGACATCCACCCGGTAGCGCGGTGTGCCGTCCTCGCTCAGTGCCGCGCCGAGCACCATCGACGGAATGGTCATGTCGAAGCCGACCACCGGCTCGAGCGCGAGGACGGCGACGCGGTGCACCGCCGGTGGGTCCGTCGTCGCTGTCATCGCGTCCTCCGGAATCGTCGGCGAGGTATGGCTAGATCTTGACGCATTGTGGCATTCAGGCCACTCGTCCGCGCGCCCGGGATCGGGCACGCTCAGCGGGTGACCGAACTGCACACCCCGCCCGAGACGCCGGAGACGGTGTCCGACACGGTGACTCACCCCGCGCGCGGCCGCTGGCATCCCGCGTGGTCGGTGGCCGCCGTCGGCTTCGTCGCGCTCCTCGGCGCCGCCGCTTTCCGTTCCGTGCCCGGCGTCCTGATGGATCCGCTGCACGAGGAATTCGGCTGGTCGCACGGCACCATCGGCGCGGCTGTCTCACTCAACCTGCTGCTGTACGGACTGATCTCGCCGTTCGCCGCGGCGCTGATGGATCGGTTCGGCATCCGCCGGGTCGTGGCCTGCGCGCTGCTGCTCGTCGCGACCGGCAGCGGGCTCACCGTCTTCATGACCCAGGCGTGGCAACTGGTGCTCACCTGGGGATTGCTGGTCGGCGTCGGCGTCGGGTCGATGTCGATGCCGTTCGTCGCGACCATCACCGGACGCTGGTTCGTGCGTCAGCGCGGGCTCGTCACCGGCGTGCTGACCGCCGCCGGTGCGACCGGGCAGCTGATCTTCCTGCCCCTGGTCTCGGCGCTCGCGCACGATCACGGCTG
Source organism: Nocardia noduli (assembly GCF_019038455.1). NCBI lineage: Bacteria > Bacillati > Actinomycetota > Actinomycetes > Mycobacteriales > Nocardiaceae > Nocardia > Nocardia noduli. The sequence continues at coordinate 120,377 of NZ_JAFMPL010000004.1, read as the reverse complement.
GCGGCTGCCCTCGCTCATCGTGGCCGGTGCGGCACTCGCCGTGGTGCCGCTGGTGCTGCTGTTCATCCGCGACTACCCCAGCGACGTCGGTGTTCTCGCCTACGGCGCGCAACCTGGGAGTTCGGTCGGGGTGCGGACCGCGCCGCTCGGCGGGGCGGGACGGGCCGTCACGGTGTTGGCGCGGGTGGCGCGCACCCCCGGATTCTGGCTGCTCGCCGGAGGTTTCGCGGTCTGCGGCGCGTCGACCAACGGCCTGGTCGGCACCCATTTCGTGAGTGCGGCCCACGATCACGGCATGCCGTCGACCACCGCGGCGGGACTGCTCGCGGTCGTCGGCGTCTTCGACGTCGCGGGCACCATCTTCTCCGGCTGGCTGACCGACCGGGTCGATCCGCGCTATCTGCTGCTGGCCTACTACACGCTGCGCGGCCTGTCGCTGCTGATCCTGCCGTCGCTGTTCGCGCCGGGAACCGAGCCGAGTATGTGGGTGTTCATCATCTTCTACGGCCTGGACTGGATCGCGACCGTGCCACCGACGGTCGTGCTCTGCCGGGAACTGTTCGGCGACGACGGTCCGGTCGCCTTCGGCTGGGTTTTCGCCTCGCACCAGATCGGTTCGGCGGTCGCGGCCACCGGGGCGGGGGTGATTCGCGATGTGCAGGGCAGTTACGACCTGGCCTGGTACATGGCGGGCGCACTGTGCGGCGTGGCCGCGCTGATGTCGATCCTGGTCCGCAGACCGCGCGCGGTCGCGTGAACCGGTTCAGCCGTCGATCGTCTTGTGCCTGCGTGCTTCGAGGGCGATCTGCTCGCGACGCCCGTCCCAGCGGCTCGGTTCGTCCTTGCGCCGCGGCGGGCGATCGTTGGCGATGAGCACCGCGATCCACGGCAGCGGAATCGAGACGCCGATGATCAGCAGCGAGATCAGCGCGTTGCTCCACATGCTGTAGGCGACCGCGGCCAGCACCAGGCACGGAATACGGAACGCCATGATGATGGTGTAGCGGCGCACCCGCGCGCGGTGCTGATCCTCGAGCGACGGCGCGGCCTCGGTGATGAGAACGGGTTGGTCGTCGTCGTTGCCGGGGAAGTAGCCCCGTGATCGCGTGGGGCGATCGGGCCGGTCGACCTCGGGGCCGTCACCACCGGGACGATCACCACCGGGACGATCACCACTGCCGGTGTCGTCGGCGTCGGAGGTGTCGCCGGGTTGCTGCATACCGTCGAGTCTTCCACGGTGGCGTGTTCGCCGCACGTGCCCTGGTCAGCGGGGGATCGAGGCCGCGCGGGCGACGATGCGGGTGAGCGTCGGCGCGGCGGATGCGGCATCATGGGAATCGTGAGTACCGAAACTCTGGTTCGCCCCGAAACGACGACCGACGAGTCGACGGGCGACGACACCCCGAAATTCTTCCACTACGTGAAGAAGAACAAGATCGCCGAGAGTGCCGTCATGGGAACCCATGTGGTGGCCCTGTGCGGCGAGGTGTTCCCGGTGACGCGTTCGGCCAAGCCCGGTTCGCCGGTGTGCCCGGAATGCAAGAAGGTCTACGACGGGCTGAAGAAGGGCGAATGACCGCCCGCTGACCCGCGATCTACGTCGAGCTGCGCAGCGGTGACGAGGTCGCGGGCGGTTCCGTGTCCGCGGACTTGTCGAATCTCACCGGTTCGCGCGGAGTGGTTCCGTTCTCCCGCGTGGTGCGGGCACTCGGCATCGCCGGATCCTCCGATCCGGCGTCGTCGTCACAGTCGTCTTCCTCGCCGTCGCCGCGTACCTGGTTGGACAGCCATTCCTTCATCTGTTCGAGGCGTGTCGCGCGCGCGGGCCAGAACTCCTGGACGGCGGCGTTGAATTCCGCCCCGAGGATGACCGCGAAGGCCAAGAAGTACGTGAACAGCAGGAACGCGATCGGTGTCGCCAGCGCCCCGTAGCTGACGCCGGTCGCGGTGACCCACGACAGATAGCGGCGCAATCCCTCGCTGGCCGCCATGAAGAACACTCCGGCCACCAGCGCCCCGCCGAAGAGCCGATGCCACGGCAGCGTGCGGTGCAACGCGAGTTTGTACAGGGTGGTGAGTCCGATGATGAGCAGCAGGCCGACGCCCGGATAGTAGAAGTTGTCGACCAGCCGCAGCCCCGGCTCGCGCCAGGAATTGGGCAGGATCCAGCCGATGATGGCGGGGCCGAGCGCGACGAGCGGCAGGATGAAAACCGCCGCGACCAGGAACAATACGTACAGCAGCAACGCGAAGATGCGTTGCCAGACCGGATGTCGGGCGTCCTGTTGATCGTGTGCTTCCACGATGGCGTCGACGAAGGTCGCCATGGCCGAGGATCCGGCCCACAGCGAGAGCACGAAACCGACGGAGACGACGGCGCCGCGCCCCCGGCCGAGTACATCGCCGACGGTGGGTTCGATGAGATCGGAGACCACCGAGGGGCTGAACAGGTCCCGGCTGAAGGTGATGATCTTGGACTGGACGATCTCCACGGTATCCGGCCCGAACCAGCCCCCGACGTAACCGAGGCTGCCGAGCACGCCGAGCAGCAGCGGCGCCAGCGACAGCGTCTGCCAGAACGCCGCCGCCGCCGATTTGGCGAAGATCGAGTCGTCCCATGCCTTGACCGCGACCCGCGACGTCAGCCGCCAGACCTGCCTTCGCGCCCGCCGCCCCCAGCGCCGCACGGCGTCCGACCGTCGCGGAGGCGCGCCGCCGCCACCGCCGTGGATCGGCTCATCGCCACCGCCGTGGATCGGCTCGTCGCCGCCGCGCGGTGTGGCATCGGATAGGGGGCTTTCCTCGCTCATCGTGACTACAGCATCTCGCAAGTGTGCTCACGGCACCGGATTGTCGGGTTGTCGTGTCGGTAGGCGGCACGTGAACAGGGCGTTGCCTCCCGTGCGACTGTGATGCCGATCGCGCCGGACGCGTCGGTTTGGCGACACACCGGCGGCGGCAAGTAGGGTCGTCTGCGTGACTGGGTCGGGTGCCGCTGCGGCAGGAGATGGGGCGACACCGGGTCATTCGGGATCGTCGGTGGCCGGCGGCGGCGCGCTGCGCGCCTGGCAGCGGCGCGCGCTGACGAAATATCTCGCGACCAAACCCCGCGATTTCCTCGCGGTGGCGACACCGGGGGCCGGTAAGACGACCTTCGCGCTGCGCGTGGCCGCCGAACTGCTCGCCGACCGCACCGTCGACCAGATCACCGTGGTCGCGCCGACCGAACACCTCAAACACCAGTGGGCCGAGGCCGCGGCCCGCAGCGGGATCGCGCTCGACTCTCGGTTCTCCAATGCCACCGGCGGTACCTCCGGTGACTATCACGGTGTCGTGGTCACCTACGCCCAGGTCGCCTCGCATCCCACCCGGCACCGGGTTCGCACCGAGAATCGCAGGACGCTGGTCGTACTCGACGAGATCCATCACGCGGGCGACGCGAAGACCTGGGGCGACGCGACGGCCGAGGCGTTCGGCGACGCCACGCGGCGGCTCGCGCTGACCGGAACACCCTTCCGCAGCGACGACAGCCAGATCCCCTTCGTCACCTACGAGCCGGGCGAGGGCGGTCTGCCGCAGTCGCGCGCCGATCACACCTACGGTTACGCCGAAGCCCTCGCCGACGGCGTCGTGCGACCCGTCGTCTTCCTCGCCTACTCCGGTGAGGCGCATTGGCGCGACAGTGCGGGCGAGGAGCACACCGCGCGTCTGGGCGAACCGCTCAACGCCGAGCAGACCGCCCGCGCCTGGCGGACCGCGCTGGATCCGGCGGGCGATTGGATCTCCGCGGTGCTGCGCGCCGCCGACACCCGACTCGCGCAGTTGCGCGCGTCCGGGATGCCGGACGCGGGCGGTCTGGTCATCGCCACCGATCAGGAACGCGCCCGCGACTACGCCGAACTGCTGGAACACATCTCGGGGCAGCGGCCCGCCGTTGTCCTCTCCGACGATCCGGATTCCTCCGGTCGGATCGCCGAGTTCGGCAAGAGCACCCAGCCGTGGATGGTCGCGGTGCGCATGGTGTCCGAAGGTGTCGACGTGCCGCGTCTGGCCGTCGGCGTCTACGCGACCAGCGCCTCGACCCCGCTGTATTTCGCCCAGGCCATCGGACGTTTCGTGCGTGCCCGCAGGCCGGGGGAGACCGCGAGCGTCTTCCTGCCGTCGGTGCCGGTGCTGTTGGATCTGGCCGCGCAGCTGGAATTGCAGCGCGACCACATCATCGGCAAACCGCACCGGGAGAAGGACGGACTCGACGACGAGCTGCTGACCGACGCGAACAAGCAGAAGGACGAGCCGGGCGAGGAGGAGAAATCCTTCGTCGCGCTCGCCGCCGACGCCGAACTGGACCAGGTCATCTACGACGGATCGTCCTTCGGCACCGCGACCTTCTCCGGCAGCGACGAGGAAGCCGACTACCTCGGCATCCCCGGTCTGCTCGACGCCGACCAGATGCGCGCGCTGCTGCGTGAACGCCAGACCAAACAGGTCGCCGAGCGGAGCGAGGCGCGGGTGCCGGAACCGGCCGGTCAGGTCGCCACCGCGTCGGAACGGGTCGCGACCGCGGGCAAACTCGGCGAATTGCGCCGGGAATTGAACAGTCTCGTCGCCATGCACCATCACCGCACCGGCAAACCGCACGGTGTCATCCACGGTGAGTTGCGCCGCGAATGCGGCGGCCCACCCACCGCGCTGGCCAGCGCCGATCAGCTCGGCGAACGGATCGCCGCGCTGCGCCGAAGATAGCGTCGCCGCCTCAGCCCGAGGGCCACGCCCGCATCGCGGTATCGACGGACGCGGTCAGCTCGGTGAGCGTCGCCCCGTCGCGGGCCTGGATCGACAGTCCGTACAGCACGGTCGCGTAGAAGAACGCGAGCGCGGCCGTGTCGGTATCCGAGGGCAGGTCGCCCTCGACGACGCCGCGGTCGAGTCGACGGCGGATGTCGTCGGTGGTCTCGCGTCGGCATTCGACGAGGAAATCACGAACGGTGGTGCTGCGCGTCGTGTAGGTGGATCCGGCGAGCACCACCATGCAGCCGTGCGGTGTGTTCTCCTCGGTGTAGGCCAGCGCGTTGTCGCGCAGCATCGCCTCGATGCCCGCGCGCGCGTTCGGTTCCTCGCGCAGGGCGCGTTCGGTGTGGCCGCCCTCGGTCTGTCCGTACAGTTCGACCGCCGCGCGGAACAGTGCCTCCTTGTCGCCGAACGCGGCGTACAGGCTCGGTGAGTTGATCCCCATGGCGGCCGTGAGGTCGCTCATGGACGTGCCCTCGTAGCCGTGTTCCCAGAACACCTCCATGGCACGACGCAGTGCGACGGACCGGTCGAAGGCCCGTGGGCGCCCGCGTCCCGCCATCGCACTCCCTTTCTGTGTCGATCGTTAAATATAACGCTTGACGCCCGCTCGTCCATCGGCTTAGGTATTTATGTACTGATCGACACAGAATTAAGGGAGTGACGATGCCGGAGCTCGAAGGCAAGGTGGCGCTGGTGACCGGCGGCAGTCGGGGGATCGGCGCCGCCATCGCGACGCGGTTGGCGACCGCGGGAGCCGATGTCGCGGTGACCTACCGCGAGGCCGAGGCGCGCGCGGCCGGCGTGATCGCCGAGATCGAGGCGCTCGGCCGTCGCGCCGTCGCGCTGCGCGCCGACAGCGCCGACGCGAGCGAGGTCACCGGCGCGGTGGACAGGACCGCCCGGGAATTGGGCGGCCTCGACATCCTGGTCAACAACGCTGGCATCTTCCCGGCGAAACCGTTCGAGGAGTTCACCGTCGACGAGATCGACTACGCCCTCGACGTGCACGCGCGTGCGGCGTTCCTCGCGGCCCAGGCGGCGGTGGCCCATATGACCGGCGGGGGCCGCATCGTCAATATCGGGACGAATCTGTCCGAGCACGCGCCCTTCGGCGGGCTCACCCTCTACAACCTGAGCAAATCCGCGCTCAACGGTTTCACCAAAGCCCTTGCGCGCGAACTGGGTCCGCGCGACATCACGGTCAACCTCGTGCAGCCCGGCTCCACCGACACCGAGATGAATCCCGCCGATGGCGACCACGCCCGCGACCAGGAGCGGTTGACCGCGCTCGGTTGCTTCGGCCGGGCGGACGATGTCGCGGCGGCCGTCGCCTTCCTGGCCGGTGAATCCGGTCGAAGTATCACCGGCGCGTTCCTCACCGTCGACGGCGGCACCAACGCGTGAACGCTCGGCCGCGGTGGCTGTCGATCGGTCACCGCGAGGTCAGGCGGGCGTCAGCCCGTGAAGTATCTGCCGGGTGAGACGCCGACGGTGCGCCGGAACGCCGCGACGTAGGCGCTCGGGGTGGCGTAACCGACGCGGGCGGCGATCCGGGCGATCGGCATTCCCTCGGCGAGATGGGGCAGGGACGCCGCGAGGCGGATCTGGGTGCGCCAGTCGCCGAATCCGATTCCCGTCTCCGCCCGGAACAAACGGGCCAGCGTCCGGGTGCTGGTCGCGGTGGCGGCGGCGAATTCGGCGAGGGTGCGCGGGTCGGCGGGATCGCGCAGCAGCGCCGCGGCCACCTGCCGGGCGCGGGGGTCCGAGGGGGGATGCGCGCCGATCGGGATCACCTCGACCGGCTCCAGCAGATCGAAGACGACCGCCTCCGCCCGTGCCGTGGCCGGAGTGGACGCGCTCGGTCGCGGTGGCGCGTACGACGAGTGCGCGGCGGCATCGTGTACCGGGTCCGGGCGCTCGTCCATGCTCGGGGCAGAGGGATTCGCTTCGCTCGCAGCGGTGTGCGCCGATGTCGGCATCGCGGGCATGCCGTTGGTCAGATGGTCGAAGAGTTCGTGCAGCAGGCGGGTGACCCGCAGCATCGTCGGCGCGGAGAACGCGATCGGGGTGCGTTCGGGATCGAGGAAGATGCCGCGCATATCGGCCCCGTCGGCGCTGCCCGTGCGATGCGCGAGGCCGCCCGGAATCCACAGTGCCCTGGTCGGCGGAAGCACCCAGTGACCGTGCGCGGTCTCCACGGCGATGACTCCCCGTGCGGCCCAGGCGATCTGGTGTTGCGGATGACGGTGGGTGTCGAACCGGTGTCCGGCGGGCAGCGTGCCCGCGCCGAAGATCATCGCGGTGGGTCCCCGCAGGGGCGACAGCGTCGGGATGTGGCCGTTCTGCGACACAATTTGTCACCGTAGCCTGTCGTGGCGGCGGCGTCGGCTTCCTACCGTTGAGTTCATGCCGATGAACATCCTGCACCGCGTGCTCTGCCGTTCCACCGTCTGGGAGCGGATCAGCGCGACCAAGATCGTGCCGTGGGCGTTGTCCGATATCGATCTCGGCGGCCGTGCCCTCGAGATCGGACCGGGGTACGGCGCCAATATTCGCAGTCTGCTCGATCGGGCAGGCTCGCTGACCGGGCTCGAGATCGAACCCGCGCTCGCCGAGCGGCTACGGACCCGGCACGGGGCCGAGATGACCGTGATCGAGGGTGACGGCGCTCGAATGCCGTTGCCCGCGGCGGACTTCGATTCCGTGGTCTGCTTCACCATGTTGCATCACGTGCCGTCGGTCTCCGAACAGGACGCGCTGTTCGCCGAGGCGCTGCGCGTACTGCGCCCCGGCGGGGTCTTCGCGGGCAGCGACGGAATCGACAGCAGGGGTTTTCGGCTCATCCATCTCGGTGACACCTGCCTGCCGGTGCCGCCGGAGACCGCCGTCGATCGATTGACCCGTGCGGGATTCGTCGACGTCGAGATCGACACGGGCGGCGGCAGTTTTCGTTTCCGGGCGCACAGGCCGGAGTGAGTCCCGCTCACGCGAGGTCGAAATAGTCCGCCGGGTCGAGCGCGTCGATCGGCGTCCAGCGTCGCGCCTCGACCTCGACCGGATCGCGCGCGGCGTCGGATACGGCGAAGTAGCCCTGGATTTCGAGGGCGAGCCGGGGATTCTCGTCGACGCGGCGGGCCGTGTCGTAGATCGTCGACAGCACGTGAACACAGCGCGCGGTGCGCGCCGAGCAGGAGCAGTCCGTCGCGGCGAGCACCGGGACGGGTGGGATACCCGCGGCCACGAGCGCCCGGTGCATGTCGTCGGTGAGGACGGTGGGATCGGGGATGACGGCGGTGATGGCCGTGATCGTCGCACGGCCGAGCGGCGCGACCTCGAGATGGGTCACCGAGGCCTGCCCGCCGCGATGGATCGCGGCGCGGATGACCCGGCCCTCGACCGTAGTCGCCACACCGGCGTTGCGGGCGATGCTGCGCGCCCGGGGCAACAGCGGGTCGGGCCTGGTCTGGCGTAGCGGCTCGGCCAGCCGGACCCAGTCCATCCCCCACGGGGTGTAACCGAATTCGTTGTCCGCCATCAGTTCTCCCTCTTGCGACGCAGGATCTGCACGAGTTGCTCGTCGTCGAGGCGGGCCAGCGCCGCGATTCCGGTGGTATCGGACAGGTCGGTCAGCGCGGATTTGCGATCGTGCATACCCGCGATGTGCTCCTCCACCGTCGTGGCGGAGGTGAGGGTGGTGATGGTGACGGTCCGGGTCTGACCGATGCGGTGCGCCCGATCCGAGGCCTGCGCCTCCACCGCCGGATTCCACCAGCGGTCGAAGTGGATGACGTCGGCCGCCCTGGTGAGGGTGAGGCCGGTACCCGCCGCGCGCAGGCTGAGCACGAGTACCGGTGGGCCGTCCGGTGCTTGGAAATCGGTGACGATCGAGGCGCGGTGCGCCCGGTCGAGTCCGCCGTGGAAGAACGGCGCCGTGATGCCGAACTGTTCGGACAGGTGGCGGACCAGCAGCTCCCCGGTCTGCCGGTACTGGGTGAACACCAGGGTGGGGGAGCCGTTGTCGAGGTTGGTCGCCACGATATCGGCGCACAGGTCGAGTTTTCCCGACCGCCCGGACAGTTCGTCCAGCTCGCCGGTGACCAGGCCGGGATGGTTGCAGACCTGTTTGAGGGCGGTCAGCGCGGCGAGTACCAGGCTCCGTCGTCGCGCGCCCACACCGAATCCGTCGTCGATCGCGCGATCGAGCAGCCGATCGTAGAGCTTCTCCTGTTCCGCGCTGAGGTCGCAGAGCAGATCGCTGTGGATCTTCGCCGGAAGCGATGCCGCGACTTCGGATTTCCGCCGGGCCAGCAGCACCGGTTCGATGGTGTCGCGCAGGCGGGCGGCCGCCGTGGTCGATCCCTCGGCGATCGGCCGGACGAACCGGCGACGGAATTGGGTGCGGTGCGCGAACAGTCGCGGCGTGACCAGGTTCAGCAGGGCCCACAGCTCCTCGAGATGGTTCTCCACCGGGGTACCGGTCAGCGCGACCGTCGCCGACGCGCGCAGGGCGCGTGCGGCCTTGGAGACCTGGGTGCGCGGATTCTTCAACGCTTGCGCCTCGTCGAAGATCGCCGTCGCCCAGTGCTGTTCGGCGAGCAGGTGACCGTGCGGGCGCAGCGTCGGATAACCCGTGATCACCACCGCGCCCTCGATGTCCGTGACGGCGGGTGCGTCACCGCCGCGCCAGATCACCGGCCGTAGCCCCGGGGCGAACCGAGTGATCTCGTGCGCCCAGTTGCCGACCAGTGAGGTCGGGCACACGACGAGCTGCGTCCCCTGCCCGGCCCGCCCGAGCAGAAACCCGATGGTCTGCACGGTCTTTCCCAGACCCATCTCGTCGGCCAGCACCGCGCCGCCGAAGGCGTCGGTGGTCTCGCGCAACCACCCCACGCCGCGCACCTGGTAGGGCCGCAGCTCCGCGCGCAGCGCCGTCGCCAATTCGACTTCCACCGATCGGGTCTCGCGCACGATCCGCAGCGCGCGATCGGCGGCGACGACCGAGGCGCCGACAGCGTCGGGCACCGCGTGCGCCGCGATCGGCAACCGGGAGATCCGCTCGTCCCCGGCCAGGACCTCTCGCCAGAGCAGTAGCGACGGCCCCGGTTCGACGACCGTGCCCGGGTTCCCGGGGATGTCCACGGCATCGGTCACACCCGTCGCGCTCGCGCCGGGGACCACATCTAGTTTCACGAACTCGTCGGGTTCGACCAGCGCGCAGTCGACTTCGGCGACCTCGATGACGCCGTGCGGGCCCGTCGGGATCGCGAGCGCGAGGGTTTCACGGGCGCCGATGCCCGCGGGGGCTCGGCCCGCGATGTGGCCGGTCCAGGTCCAGAGGGCGAACATGTGTCGGTCGGGCAGATAGGTGGCGTGTGTTGTTGGCAGGGCCGACCCCGATCGTCGTATAGTGTACGGAGTATCAACATACACCGTACCGAATTCGTTCCCGAGGGGTTCCGTGGTCGAGGACACCGGCGCGCACGAGGCCGAACAGCTGATGCGGCTGCTGTGGCGCCATGCCGTACCCGCCCGCACGGGCGGACGTGGGCCCAAACAGAAGGTCAGCGTCGACGCGGTGGTGGCCGCGGCGGTCACCCTCGCGGACCGGGACGGATACGACCGGGTCTCCATCCGGTCGGTGGCCGCGGAACTGGGCCTGCGGCCGATGAGCCTGTACACCTACGTGCCGAGCAAGGAGGCGCTGGCCGTGCTCATGGTCGACGCCGTCGCAGACCGGGACGTGCCCATCCCCGGCACCGACCCGCCGCGCCGCCGCATGGGCGCGATCGCCGGGCAGATCCGCGACGAACTGCTCGCCCACCCCTGGCTGCTCGAGGTCTCACCGTGGCGGCTGGTGCTCGGTCCGGGCCGGATGCGGCGATACGAGCGGCAGCTCGCCGCGATCGACGGCATCGGGCTGTCGGATCTGGATATGGACCGGGTGATCGCGGTGCTGTCGGAATTCGCGACCGGTAACGCCAGGATGGCGATCGCGGCGCGGCGCAGTGCCGCGGTGCTCAGTGACGCGCGATGGTGGGCCGAACACGGTCCGCTGCTGGATCGGCTGATGCCCGCCGCGGAATTTCCGCTGGCCTCGCGGGTGGGCGCCGCGGTCGGTGAGCACTATCAGGCGCCCGCGGATCCGGACGACGCGTTCGAATTCGGCCTGGAGCGCTTGCTCGACGGGATATTCGCCGAGGTGCAAGCGCCGCGAACCCGGCCTCCGGCGTCATAGCCGATGGCTCTGGGTCGGTGAACGCCGACAGCGGGCGACATAGTCGCCCGCTGTCGGGGAATACGATGTTCTGTTTTTCGATGCTGTTGTGTCGGGACGCGAATACCACCGGTTCAGACTGTGGGAGCAGACTCCGTGTCGATGACGGCTTCGAGCTCACGCAATCGATCCATGTGTTCGTTCGCGTGGTGCTGGCAGAAGAGCAACTCTCCACCTGCGGGCAGCGTGGCACGCACGCGTGCCGCCGCACCGCAACGGTCGCAACGATCGACCGCGGTCAGTGGGGTGCTTGTCAGGGTTCCTGGCATGACTCCTCCGTCCTGGCTCCCGGCACTACAGTCCGTTCACCTGGTGTGGGGCCCCGTGGTCACTCCGCGGGGCTCGCAACCGCTACTTCCCAGCAGTGGTATGACTACTCTGTCAGACGTTCGGGACGGGGGCTTTGTTCCCGCGAATGATTCAGTGTGTTTTGCCTAACATGACCTGCGATTTTCGCTACCGGCGAACATCTCACGTCGACTGCGACCACACATCCTCGTTCACGCCTCGATCCGGCCGATCCAGTTGTCTACCGGGAGATTACCCGTGATCTATGACACTCACACGCTCGTTCACATTTGTACCCGTGACGAATGGCTGGCCGCCCGCCCGCTCGGGCAGTACCGGCCGTCGTCGTTCGACGAGATCGGCTTCGTCCATCTGTCGTCTCCCGCGCAGGCGCATCTGCCCGCCAACAGGCTCTTCGCCGGACGTTGCGACCTGGTCCTGCTGCGCATCGATCCCGCCAGGGTCGGCTCGCCCGTCGTGTGGGAACCCGGGGTGCCGACCGATCCGGAGTCGATGCTGTTCCCGCACCTCTACGGTCCGCTGCCGGTGGACGCCGTGACCGACGTGGTCGAATTCCTTCCCGAACCGGACGGCACCTTCGCCCCGCTCGCCGTCGCCCACGAGTGAGCCGTCGCGAACCTCGGGGCGTACCAGCCGAAATGCCGATCCCCGGGGCGATCCCCACGGGCCGTCGAAGGCCCCTGGCGCGCACCTGGAGGGCAGTTCGGCACAAGGGGCATAGTGAGAGTTAGGGTGGAGTGGTGAACGTCGATGTCACCGCACTGCCCGGTATCGGGGTACGCAAGGATTTCCAGGCGCGCTCCGGTCGCCGCATCGGTGTGGTCGACCACCGCGACGGCGGAATAGATCTGATCGTCTCCAAACTGGACGATCCCGATGCCTGTGCGGCCCAGATTCCGCTCAGCACCGACGAGGCCGCCGTGCTGGCCAATCTGCTCGGCGCGCCCCAGTTGGTGGCGAAGCTGAACGAGGATCATCGGGACATGCCCGGGATCACCACGCGTCAGATGCCGATCGGCGAGGATTCCCCCTACGAGGGGCGCACCCTCGGCGAGACCGGAATGCGTACCCGCACCAAGGCATCCATCGTCGCGGTGATGCGCGCGGGTCAGCTGCATCCGTCGCCGGGTCCGGACTTCACCTTCACGCGCGACGATGTGCTCGTTGTCGTCGGCACTCCCGACGGACTCGACGCCGCCGGGAAGATCCTGTCGCACGGGTGAGCCATGACCGCCACCGCGCTCGCGTTGCTCGAGCTCGGGGCGGTTCTGTTCGTTCTCGGCATGCTCGGCCGGGTCGCGGATCGATTCGGTATGTCGCCGATCCCGCTCTACCTGCTGGGCGGGTTGGCCTTCGGTCAGGGTGGGTTCGTCGCGCTCGGCGCCGCAGGCGAATTCAGTCATCTGGCAAGCGAAATCGGCGTCGTACTGCTGCTCCTGCTGCTCGGGTTGGAATACACCGCCGCCGAACTCGTCACGGGTCTGCGCCGATCCTGGGCGGCGGGTCTGCTCGACATCGTCGCCAACGCGACCCCGGGCGCCGTGGTCGCGCTGCTGCTGGGCTGGGGTTTCGCCGGCGCGCTCACGATGGCCGGGGTCACCTACATCTCGTCGTCGGGGATCGTCGCCAAAGTGCTCGACGACCTAGGTCGGCTCGGTAACCGCGAAACCCCGGTCATCCTGTCCATTCTCGTATTCGAGGATCTCGCGATGGCGGTCTACCTGCCGATCCTCACCACCGTGCTGGCCGGGCTGAGCCTGTTCGCCGGAATGAAGGCGCTCGGGCTCGCGCTGCTGACGGTGACGGTGGTGCTGGTCGTGGCCCTGCGCTACGGACGTTTCGTCTCGGCGCTGGTCGACAGTTCCGACAACGAGGTCTTCCTGCTCGAACTCCTCGGCGCCGCACTGCTCGTCGCGGGCGCGGCCTCGGCGCTGAACATCTCGGCGGCGGTCGGCGCGTTCCTACTCGGCATCGCGATCTCCGGATCCACCGCGCAGGAGGCGGTGAAACTGCTGGAACCGCTGCGGGATCTGTTCGCCGCCATCTTCTTCGTCGCCTTCGGGCTGGCGACCGATCTCCAGGCGATACCACCGGTTCTCGGCTGGGCGATCATCCTCGCGGTCGTCACCCTGCTCACCAAGGTCGGCACCGGCTGGTGGGCGGCGAGCCGTCAGGGCATCAAGGCGATGGGCCGGGCACGCACCGGCGCCGCGCTGGTCGCGCGCGGTGAATTCTCCATCGTCATCGCGGGACTCGCCGTGGCGACGGGCGCGGTCGACGGTGAACTGGCCGCCTTCGCCTCGGCCTACGTGCTGCTGATGGCGATCCTCGGACCGACCGCCGCCCGGCTCGTCGAACCCGTCGTCACGCTGTTCCGGCGCGCCGATCCCGCGCCGAGCGGCTGACCGCGCACCGGTCAGCTCCCCGCCTCTGTCGAGATGTCGGCGTCACCGGTGGTGTCGCGCGCCCGAACCCGTTCGACCCGCCGCCAGAACGTCGAGGCGACGAGACCGACCACCACACCGATCACGGCGGCGCACAGGTGGCCGTAATCGGTGAAGGTCGGACCCACCCACAGGGCCGCGGCCGCGGCGGCGACCACGACGCACGCCCAAGTCCAGCGCACCGCGCCGCGGAAGCGGAACGCCATCGCCGCGAGTACCGCGGTGAAGCCGTAACTGGTGCCGACGTCGGCGGCCATCGCGACGCGCCCCGGTATGAGGCCGCGGTCGATGGCGTGGTCGATGCCCGTGACGGTGAGTAGCGTCGCCCCGATATGGCCCGTGGCGAACAGCGCGATCCAGCGGGCGGTGCCGAGCCAGCGTTCCGCCGCCGCCATCACGATCAGGAATCCGGCGATGGTGAGCCAGGGAAAACCGCCCTCGGTCCAGAACGCCGAGGCGACGAGTACCTGCACCGGATTGTGCTGCATGTTGTACAGATTCGTCGACGCCGACAGGATCAGCCTGCGCTCCACCGCGTCGCCGACCCCGCGCAGGGTCCACCAGGTGACGAAGAGGGTGAAGGCGTAGGCGGTACTGGCGGGAGCGGCCGCCAGATGCGCGCGCAGCGCGGGCAGGACACGGCGGACGGCGTGCGGCGCGCGCACCGACACCGAGGCCGCCCGCAGCACCGTCCGCAGTTCGACGGTGTCGGTCCAGGGCGAACCGGTCCGCCGCGCCGTCGAAGTATCCACGCTGACGAGTGTGCCGTGGGCGCCGAGGCGTCGCCGTCCGACGCGCCTGCCCGCGGTGTGCGAGGTGTCACCGACCCGGGCCGGTGACCGTAACCTCGTTTCACCTGCGGGCAATATTCGCTCCCAACAATTGGTCCATTGTCCGAATCGGCCAGGAGTGCGGATCACCATGACGATCGACGACGCGACATCGACCCCGGAAGCCGCCGGGGACGACTATCTGGCCAAACGCACGCTGCGTTCGGGGACCGCGGGCTGGGTACTGCTCGCCGGACTCGGCATCAGCTACGTCATCTCCGGCGACTTCTCCGGCTGGAACTTCGGGATCGCCGAAGGCGGATTCGGCGGTCTGCTCATCGCTTTCGTGGTGATCGCCGCGATGTACCTGGCGATGGTTCTCGGAATGGCCGAACTGTCGGCCGCGCTGCCCGCGGCCGGTGGCGGTTACACCTTCGCCAGACGCGCGCTCGGCCCGTGGGGCGGTTTCGCGACCGGCACCGCCGTCCTGCTGGAATACGCGATCGCCCCCGCGGCGATCGCCACCTTCATCGGCGCCTACGTCGAATCGCTGAACCTGTTCGGTATCACCGACGGCTGGTGGGTCTACCTCGCCGCGTACGCGCTGTTCATCGGCGTGCACCTGGCGGGCGCGGGCGAGGCGCTCAAAGCCATGTTCGTGATCACCGCCATCGCGCTGGTCGGCCTGCTGATCTTCGTCGTCGCCGCCGTCGGCCTGTTCGACTCGGCCAATCTCACCGATATCGCCGCCGACCCCGACGCGCTCGGCAGTTCGGATTTCCTGCCCTTCGGCCTGGTCGGGATCTGGTCCGCGGTGCCGTTCGCCATCTGGTTCTTCCTGGCGGTGGAAGGGGTGCCGCTGGCCGCCGAGGAAGCGCGCGAACCGGAGAAGAATGTACCCAAGGGCATCATCATCAGCATGCTGGTGCTGATCGTCACCGGTGCCGCGGTACTCGTGCTGGCGACGGGAGCGCTGGGCGCACAGGGTATTTCGGCATCGGGCAATCCGCTGGTCGAGGCGCTCGGCGACGGGGCGGCGGCCAAGACCGTCAACTACATCGGTCTGGCGGGCCTGGTCGCCAGTTTTTTCTCCATCGTCTACGCCTACTCGCGCCAGACCTTCGCGCTGTCGCGTGCGGGCTATCTGCCCACACGTCTTTCGGTGACCAACGCGCGCAAGGCGCCGGTGCTGGCGCTGATCGTGCCGGGTGTGATCGGATTCGTGCTCTCGCTCACCGGGAAGGGCGCGATGCTGCTGAACATGGCGGTTTTCGGAGCCGCCGTGAGCTATGTGCTGATGATGATCAGCCATATCGTGCTGCGGGTGCGCGAACCGGGCATGCCGCGGCCCTACCGCACCCCGGGCGGTATCGTCACGACCTCGTTCGCGCTGGTCATCGCCTGCGCGGCGGTGATAGCGACCTTCCTGGTCGACCCCGTCGCCGCGGGCTGGACGCTCGCGGCGTTCTGCGCCTTCATGCTGTATTTCGCGCTCTACAGCAGGCATCGACTCGTCGCCTCCTCCCCGGACGAGGAATTCGCGGTACTCGCGCGCGCCGAGGAGGAATTGGAATGAGGCCGGTCGACGGGAGGTTTTCCCGATGACCCGCTACACCCGACATCTGGGCGGTGTCACCTACACCTTCGACGGATTGGTCGAACTGCTCGCCAAGGCCACCCCGCTGCGCAGCGGCGACGAACTCGCCGGGTGCGCGGCCGAGACCGACGCCGAACGCGCCGCCGCCCAATGGGCGCTGGCCGAGGTGTCGCTGACCGAATTCCTCCGCGACCCGGTGGTGCCCTACGAAACCGACGAGATCACCCGGCTCATCATCGACACCCACGATCGCGTTGCCTTCCAACCGATTTCGCATCTGACCGTGGGCGGACTGCGGGATTGGCTGCTGGCCGTCGCTGCGGGCGAACACGGCACGAGCCCCGCGCACACGCTGCGCGCCGTCGCACCCGGACTCACCCCGGAGATGGTCGCCGCGGTCAGCAAGATCATGCGCAATCAGGACCTGATCGCCGTCGCCCGCGCGGCCGAGGTGCGCGCGGCGTTCCGCAGCACCATCGGCCTGCCGGGCAGATTGGGCACCAGGCTGCAACCCAACCATCCCACCGACGACCCGCGCGGAATCGCCGCCGCCGTACTGGACGGGCTGTTGCTCGGCTGCGGCGACGCCGTGATCGGCATCAATCCGGCGACCGATTCGCCACGAGCGACGGCGGAACTGCTGCGGCTGCTCGACGAGGTCCGCGTGCGCTTCGACATCCCGACCCAATCGTGCGTGCTGTCGCATGTCACCACCACGATCGGTTTGATCGAGTCGGGTGCGCCGGTGGATCTGGTCTTCCAGTCCGTCGCGGGCACCGAGGGCGCGAATTCCGGTTTCGGGGTGAATCTCTCGCTGCTGCGCGAGGGCAACGAAGCGGGCCGCTCGCTGCGCCGGGGCACCGTCGGCGACAACGTGATGTACCTGGAGACCGGACAGGGTTCGGCGCTCTCGGCGGGCGCGCATCTCGGCACCGGCGCGCGGCCGGTCGACCAGCAGACGCTGGAGGCGCGCGCCTACGCGGTCTGTCGCGAACTCGACCCGCTGCTGGTCAACACGGTCGTCGGATTCATCGGGCCCGAATACCTCTACGACGGCAAACAGATCATCCGCGCCGGGCTAGAGGACCATTTCTGCGGCAAACTGCTCGGCCTGCCGATGGGTGTCGATGTCTGCTACACCAATCACGCCGAAGCGGACCAGGACGATATGGACACCCTGCTCACGCTGCTCGGCACGGCGGGAGTCGCCTTCGTCATCGCGGTTCCCGGCGCGGACGACGTCATGCTCGGCTATCAGAGCCTGAGTTTCCACGACGCGCTCTACGCCCGCCGCGTGCTCGGTCTGCGGCCCGCCCCCGAATTCGAGTCCTGGCTGGCGGGACTGGGCATGCTCGACGCCTCGGGCCGCATCCTGCCGGTGCGCCCGACGGCGTCCCCGCTGCGCGCCCTGGCCGGTGCCTGATGGACGCCTCGCCCGAGTCCGTCTCGGCGCTCACCGCACCGGAAGATCTCGCCGAATACGGTTTCTGGCGGGAACTGCGCCGCACGACACAGGCGCGTATCGGACTCGGCCGCAGCGGCGACGCGCTACCGACGGCGCGGGTACTGGAATTGCGCGCGGCCCACGCCGCCGCGCGCGACGCCGTGCACAGTCCGCTCGATACCGCGGATCTCGCACGCCGCGTGGACGAATTCGGGCTCGGCGTCGCGGTCGAGGTGCCCAGCCGGGCCGCCGATCGCGCGGAATATCTGCGCCGACCGGATCTCGGGCGACTGCCCGCGCCCGGCTCGCTGGCCGAGATCCCGAGCGGCACGGCCGATATCGGATTCGTCCTCGCCGACGGACTGTCCCCCCGCGCGCTGACCGATCACGGACCGTCGATGCTCGCCGCCCTCATCCGCGAACTGGCACAGCGCTATTCGATCGCCGCGCCGGTGATCGCCACCCAGGCCAGGGTCGCGCTCGGCGACCATATCGCCGAGGCGTTGGGGGTGAGCACCGTGGTGGTGCTGATCGGCGAACGCCCCGGTCTGTCGGTGGCCGACTCACTCGGCATCTACCTCACCCATCTACCGCGACCCGGCCGCACCGACGCCGATCGCAACTGCGTCTCCAATATCCATCCGCCCGAAGGCCTCGACTACGTCAGGGCCGCGCGGGTGGTGGCGGCCTTGATCTCCGGCGCGCGGACGCTCGGACGGTCGGGCGTCGATCTCAAGGACACCTCGGGCACCGACCTTCCCGGCGCGATGGCGGGGGTGGACGCCGAACCACTCGGGTGAGCGGCCCGACGCTCTGATCGGCTCAGTGGTTGCGCGGCACCGGGCGGCTCGGCCAGTACTGGGTCACGGGCTCGTCGACGACCGGCACGTGCTCCGGGCGGCGAGGGGTGTTCCACGGATCGTCGTCCGCATGTTGTTGCGCCAGTGGGTATCTCACCGGCGGCGGGGCAACGTCGTCACCGGCGGGACGCACTGTCGCCGGGCGCACCGGCGGCAGTTCGAGATCGCGTTCGATCGAGGTGAGGCTGACGCTGATGAGCAGCAGCATGGTGACGATGGCGATGCCGACGATCAGCGGGGCGAGCAGTTGCAGCGCGTCGGTGCCCTCCGGAGTGCCGTGCTCGTGGCCGCCGTGTGCCCGCATCGCCGCCATGCCGGTGTAGTGCATCCCGCAGACCGCGACGGCCATGATCAACGACGCGCCGACCGCGGCGAGCTGTCCGCGCACGTTCACGGTGAACCACAGCGCGGCCGTCGCCGCGACCACGGCGATCACCAACGAGAGCACGACCAGGGTTGTGTCGTAACTGATGTCGGCGCTCGAATTCATCGCGTGCATGCCGGTGTAGTGCATACCCGCGACGCCGAGACCGGTGATGAGTCCACCGGTCAGCAGGGCCCACATCCTCGGATGCGGAGTGACGACGAGAACCAATCCGATGCCGACCACCACGATCGCGGTGGCGGCGCTGAACAGCGTCAGCGGCACATCGAAGCGGATCGGCGAGCCCTGGATCGAGAAGCCGAGCATCGCGATGAAATGCATGACCCAGATGCCCGTACCGCCGATCGACACGGCGGCCAGTGACAGCCACAGCAGCCGCTTCTCGCCCGCTCTCGCGCGGGCGGCGCACTGTAGTCCCAGGAACGATCCGGTGAAGGACAGAACATAGGCGAGGATGGGCGTCAACCATCCGTAGCTGAAGTGGTAAATGTCTAGCACCGCGAACCCCACTGCCGGCGGAATCCATCCGGCTGACCAAGAAATGATGTGGCGGCTCAGACGATACGCAAGATCATGCGTGCCCGAGCGGGTAAGAGGCTACCAGAACGGTGGCGTCGGTCACTTTCTGTTTGAACCGGCAACCGAATGGTCACCGGGGCGGTCACCCGCGGTCGCGGGTGACCGTGAAAGTCGTACACCCCTGGCCGGTCACCCTGCCGGCGAGACGGACGGGAGAAACCTCGACGGCGACGAGATCGACCATCGAATAGGTGCTCGGCCGGGTGATCCAGCGACGCTGGGTGAAGGTGAGGACGTCGTCGACATAGCCGACGCCCATCGCGAAGGAGCCGTGCGGCACCGCGGGATTGACGGGGGACGGCCCGAAGTCGAAGACCGCGGACGCGATGGTGCCCTCGGGCGGGTCGATGGTCAACGTCAGCGCCGTCTCGCCCTGACCGCAGCGGTAGGAGCCCGTCCAGCGACCGGCCAGCACCCGCAACGACACCTGGTCGGATCCCGGTCCGGTGGTAGGCGGCGCGGTCGTACCGACCGCGACCGTATCCGCCGGAGCGGGGTGTCCCGAAACCACCTGCCCGCATCCGCCGAGCAACGCCGAGACGGCGAACAGCGCGACGAACGCGGGCCCCCGAGACATAGCGTGGAAATCAGTCCAGGTAGTCGCGCAGGACCTGCGAGCGGCTCGGGTGGCGCAGCTTGCTCATGGTCTTGGACTCGATCTGCCGGATGCGCTCACGGGTGACCCCGTACACCTGGCCGATCTCGTCGAGGGTGCGCGGCTGACCGTCGGTGAGACCGAAACGCAGCCGGACCACGCCCGCCTCACGCTCGGACAGCGTCTCCAGCACCGACTGCAACTGGTCCTGCAACAGCGTGAAGCTCACCGCGTCCACCGCGACGACGGCTTCGGAATCCTCGATGAAATCGCCGAGCTGGCTGTCGCCCTCGTCGCCGATGGTCTGGTCCAGCGAGATCGGCTCACGCGCGTACTGCTGGATCTCCAGCACCTTCTCCGGCGTGATGTCCATTTCCTTGGCGAGCTCCTCCGGGGTGGGCTCGCGGCCCAGATCCTGGAGCAGTTCGCGTTGGATTCGGCCGAGTTTGTTGATGACCTCGACCATGTGCACCGGGATACGGATGGTGCGGGCCTGGTCGGCCATGGCGCGGGTGATGGCCTGACGGATCCACCAGGTGGCGTACGTGGAGAACTTGTAGCCCTTGGTGTAGTCGAATTTCTCGACCGCGCGGATCAGACCGAGGTTGCCCTCCTGGATGAGATCCAGGAACGCCATGCCGCGGCCGGTGTAGCGCTTGGCCAGCGACACCACCAGTCGCAGGTTGGCCTCGAGCAGGTGGTTCTTGGCCCGGTTGCCGTCGCGCACGATCCAGTTGAAGTCACGGCGTGTCGCCACGGGCAGCTTCTCGCCCGCCTCGGCCCATTCCCGCACCTTCTCCGCCGCGTAGAGGCCCGCCTCGATCCGCTTGGCGAGTTCGACCTCCTCCTCGGCGTTCAGCAGCGCGACCTTGCCGATCTGCTTGAGGTAGGCGCGCACCGAGTCGGCGGAGGCGGTGAGTTCGGCATCCTTGCGCGCCTGACGCAGCGCCTCGGATTCCTCTTCGTCCCAGACGAAATCACCGGACGCCTTGTCGGCGGCGGTCGGCTCGGGAGTCTCCTCGTCGGCCGCCTCGGCCGTGTCCTCGACGACCTCCTCGGTGAGCTCGTCCTCGGAGATCTCGAGATCTTCCAGATCCTCGATTTCCTCGATCGACTCGTCCTCGACCGCCTCGCCCGATTCCGGCGCGCCGTCGGGACCCACCTTCTTGGTGGCAGCCTTCTTCGCCGGCGCCTTCTTGGCGGCGGCTTTCTTGGCCGGAGCCGCCTTCTTGGCGACCGCCTTCTTCGCGGGGGCCTTCTTGGCGGCAGCCTTGCGGACCGGCCGTGCTTCGGTTACATCTGCGGAGTCGGCGTCGGCCGATTCGGCGGTCTGACGGGTCGTGGCTACCACGTACGCCCTTTCGTGACGGTCTCGTGCGGCGTCACGCCAGAGTGGTGATCCGGCGGAGCGGTCTGTCGGGTTTCACCGGCGGAGGGCCGGTCGGGTTTCTCCGGCTCACCGCCGGGCATGCTCCATTGTAACGATCCAACCAGCCTACTCATGGCCACCTCGGGTATTGCGGTGCTTCGCGGTCCGCATATCCGGTGCGTACGGGGCTCGGCGGGTCCCCGGTGTGTCGGGGGTGTCCGGCCTGCGCGGTGACGTTCGAGCGGGCCCGCGACACCGCGCGGTGGCCTCACGGAAGCAGGCCGGACGCGATCGCCATCGCCGCGCCGACGATCCCCGCGGTATTGCGCAGATGCGCGGGCAATACCGGAGTTCGGTTGGTGAGCAACGGGATCCACTGATCCGCGTCGCGGCTGATCCCGCCGCCCGCGACGATGATGTCTGGCCAGAACAGATTCTCCAGACCGATCAGCACGGTGCTGACCTCCGCCGCCCACTGGGGATAGCTGAGTCCGTCCCTGTCCTTGATCGACGCGGCGGCGCGGTGTTCGGTCTCGATTCCGCCGATTTCCAGATGGCCGAGTTCGGTGTTGGGCACCAGCGTGCCGTGGTACAGCAATGCCGAGCCGATTCCGGTGCCGAAGGTCAGCAGCAGCACCAGTCCGTCGAAATCCTTTGCCGCGCCATACCGGTCCTCGGCGAGTCCGGCCGCGTCCGCGTCGTTGAGGACGGTGACCGCACGGCCGCCGAGCGCCTCGGAGAACAGCGCCCTGGTGTCGGTGCCGATCCAGTCCTTGTCGATATTGGCGGCCGTGCGCGCGACGCCGCCGAGCACGACGGCGGGCAGCGTGACGCCGACCGGACCGTCCCACGCGGCCTCGGCGACGAGTTCGGCGACCGCGGCGGCGACCGCGGCCGGTGTTGACGGCTGCGGTGTCGCGATCTTGACCCGCTCGTGGACGAGTTCACCGGTGGCCAGGTCGACCGCGGCGCCCTTGACGCCGCTGCCACCGATATCGATTCCGAATGCTTGCCCCCGAGCGGACATGGCTAACCCCTCGTTCCGTATGCGTGGTGCGGACCTGCTGTCCGTCCGAGCGCCCTGCTGGCCGGTGTGATGACGGCGCCGTCGCACCGGCTCCCACGCGCCCGCTTGGCGGGATGCGACGGATGCCCGACGACGGCGCTGTGTCGTGCACGACAAGAGTAATGCGAGTTCGGTACTGCGCCCGCCCGAGGATGTGTGATGCGATGGGGGGCGTGCCCGAATCCTCCTCGTCAGTCGCTGCCGCCTCCGTCGATCTGCCACCGGAAGAGGTGGCCGAACTCCGTCGTCTCGCCGTCGATCTCGCCGAATCCGCCGCCGCCCACGTACGCACCCGCCGTCCGGAGGTCTTCGGCCCCACCGGCGCTCGCGCCGACGACGCCGTCCGGAGCAAGGCCCACCCGACCGATCCGGTCACCGTGGTCGACACCGAGGCCGAGGAGTTGATCCGCGCGCGCCTGGCCGACCTGCGCCCCGGTGATCCGATCCTCGGCGAGGAAGGCGGGGGAAGCCTCGTCGGCACCGACGACGCGGTGCACTGGGTGCTCGACCCGATCGACGGCACCGTCAACTTCCTCTACGGCATCCCCGGCTACGCGGTATCGGTGGCGGCGATGCGCGGTGGCCGCTCGATCGCGGGCGCGGTGGTCGACGTCGAGCGCGCGGTGACCTACAGCGCCGGCCTCGGACTCGGCGCGATCAGCGTCGACGCGGACGGCGTCGTCGACCACCTGCGCTGCGCCACGGTCGACTCGGTGTCGATGTCACTGGTCGCCACCGGCTTCGCCTACGGCCAGTTCCGGCGTACCAGGCAGGCGGCGCTGATCGCGCAGGTGCTGCCGCAGGTGCGCGATATCCGCCGCTTCGGCGCCGCCGCCCTCGATCTGTGTCACGTCGCGGCGGGTCGGGTCGACGCGTATTTCGAGCACGGGCTCAACGCGTGGGACTGGGGCGCGGGCGCGCTGATCGCCGCCGAGTCGGGCGCGGTGCTGACGCTGCCGTCCGCGGACGCCCCCGGCACCGACGGCGATCTCGTCATCGCCGCCGCCCCCGGTGTCGCCGCCGAACTCGCGGCGCTGCTCGAGAGTGTCGGCGCGACCGAACCGATCCCGGACCGCTAGGGACGGCGAACGCCGGAACCACGGTGTGGTTCCGGCGTCCGATGGACCGATCGCGGTGGCGGCGCGCTCAGCAGCGCGCCTCGCGGGCGGCCTCGAGCAGGTCGAGATCGATCGACCCACCGGGGGCCGGATTCTTGAGCGACCGCAGCACTTCCTCGGCGTCGTTGGTCGGCCGCAGTTCGCGGGACAGGCTGCCGAGCACCAGATCGACCGAATCGTCCTCGCGCTGATCCTCGATCAGTTCCGCGCACGGCGCGACCAACTGGACCGAGGCGGCGGCTGTGCGACCGCTCACACCGAACCGGATCTGGCCCGCGCAGACCAGGTCGCCGTTGACGTATATCGAATCGTTGCCGTACTGCGCTCCCGGCACGCTCGCGAAACCGAGGTCCCCGAGTTGGGCGGCGATCTGGGCCGCCTGCCCACGCTCGTTGTTGGCGTTCAGCACCTTGACCTTGCTGTTCGCCAGCGGAGCCGGTTCCAGATCCTGCAATCTCGACGAGCCGACCCGCTGCCCGAGCTGCGGCTGTGGCTCCGCGCCGGGATCGGTCGCCGGGCTCGGCGCGTTGCAGGTCATCGCGGCCGTGTCGGTGCCCTCGGTCGTCAAGGCCTTGAACCACACGATCGTGCAGATCAGCAGCATGATGCCGAGGAAGATGAGCCATGGCCGAGGCCGCCGACGGATGTGGGGTCGCCCCTGGGGATCCGTCGCGCTGCCTTCGGTGATCAGTGAAACCACGTGCACACTCTACGAAAAGGTTCGGCCTTCGGTGCGCAAGGTCTCGGTGAGTTCGACGTCGGGTGTCGATTACCCGTCGGTTTCGACTCGTCTGTGTTTTGATTGCGACTTTTGTCGCGGGGTCCGCTATTGTCTGGCGGCCCAGATCGAATCACCAGCGGCGAAATCGGTGGTCGGTCGCGGGAACAAGTAGGGCATGTCCTGCGTTTACCGAGCGCTGTCCGGAGTGGATTCATCTGACCACGCCTGATAGGAGAGCGGTACACGTGTGATGTGTGCCACCGGCGGGGCGGAGCGGGGCACCCCGATTCCTCGAAGGAATCGGGCGTGGCGCGAGCCGGTCCGGGATATACGGAGTAAGGACGAGGGGAAGACGACATGGCAACCGACTATGACGCACCGAGGCGTACAGAAACCGACGATGTGTCGGAAGATTCGCTCGAGGAGCTGAAGGCTCGTCGCAACGAGGCACAGTCCGCCGTCGTGGATATCGACGAATCCGATACCGCGGAGTCGTTCGAGCTTCCCGGCGCGGATCTGTCCGACGAAGTGCTGAGCGTTCGGGTGATTCCGAAGCAGGCCGACGAGTTCACCTGTTCGAGCTGCTTCCTGGTACATCACCGGAGCAGGCTGGCCAGTGAGGCCGGCGGGCAGCTGATCTGCATGGATTGCGGCGCCTGAGCTCGCACGAGATCGACGAAACCGCGACCGTCGGGTTTGCACCCCGATTCGGCCGCACGCGTTCTGTCAGCCCGCGCTCGGCAGCCCGAGCGCGGCGAGAACCCTCTCCGGATGGCGAGTACTGATCAGCCAGTAGGGCGTCGGGTCATCCGGGTCATCGAGGACGAGTAGCACCATGGGCCCGATCCAGGGACGGTGCTGGACATAAGCGGCCGGGTCGAGCTGTCTGCCCATGGCCGCGCTCTTGGCCGTCGGCGCGACGACGGCCGCGCGTGACACGAAGTTCACCGGCAGGTGAGCTCGGTCGGCGTGCAGTTCGGGCGTTCCCGACGCGTCGCCGTGGACCCGGACACGGTGACGGCTCAGCCACAGCAGCACCCAGACCGGCACCGGGAACAGCAGCGCGTAGGGCAGCCACGCGCGCACTCCCGGCGCGCCCATGTGGATCTCGGCGGCCAGCAGACCCGCGATGGCGAAGGCGATGGGCCACCACCACAGTGGTACCCAGAGGCGCTCGCTGTAGGGATCGGCGGCGCGCTTCTCGTTGTCCATCACGGAGTGGTTGGGCTGGTCCGACACGACTCAACACTAAGTCACGGGGCCTGCGGCCGTACGCGTAGGCTCGTCATCCGTGAGCGCACTTTCACCCATACCTCTGCTGCGGCTGGATCCCGGCATCCCGATGCCCGCGCGCGCCCATGACGGCGACGCGGGTGTCGACCTGTGCACCACGGAAGATGTCATCCTGGAGCCGGGGGAGCGGGTGCTCGTCGGCACGGGAGTCGCCGTCGCGCTACCGATCGGCACGGTCGGTCTGATCCATCCGCGCTCGGGTCTCGCGGCGAAGACGGGGCTGTCCGTGGTGAACACGCCGGGAACCGTCGACGCGGGGTATCGCGGTGAGATCAAGGTGTGCTTGATCAATCACGATCCGCGCACCCCGATCGAATTGCGCCGGGGCGACCGGATCGCGCAGCTGCTCGTGCAGCGGGTAGAACTGGTGGATTTCGTGGAGGTCGACCGGCTCGACGAGACGACGCGCGGCGCCGGGGGCTACGGCTCCAGCGGTGGGCACGCGAGTCTGGCCGAGACCGTCGAGAAGGGCTGATCGCGATGTTCGGTAGAAAGAAGCGGTCCGACGAGTACGACGATCGTTACGAAGAATCCGACGCCTACGACGCCGATTACGATGACGCCCCCTACACCGAGGCCGCGGCGTTCGACGACGACGCGGCCTTCGACGACGACGTCGACACCGCCGACATCCCCGTCATCGATCCCGCCGACGCGACGAAGGCGGGTCCGTACGACTACGAGGACGTGGCCGAACTCCTGACCGCCGTGGCCGAGCAGCGACTCGACCTCGGGTCGGTGATCATCCCGGTGCCGCCGGGCGGGCAGTTGCAGGTCGAGATGACCCCGGACGGCACCCCGCAGGCGGTGCATCTGGCCACCGATCACGGCAGGCTCACCGTGGCCGCCTACGCCGCCCCCAAATCACCGGGCCAGTGGCGGACCGTCGCCGCCGATCTGGCCGATTCCCTGCGCAAGGACGGGGCGAAGGTCGCCGTGGAATCCGGGCCGTGGGGCCGGGAACTGCTCGCCATCACCGAGGGCGCCGACCTGCGCTTCATCGGCGTCGACGGCTACCGCTGGATGGTGCGACTCGTCGCGGCGGGCCCGTCGGGCGCCGCGGACGCGGGCACCCCGCTGGTCGCCGCCGCGCGCGCGATGCTGCGCGAGACGGTCGTACGGCGCGGCACCGACCCGCTGCCGGTGCGTGACCCGCTGCCGGTGGTACTGCCGCCCCAGCTGGCCGATCAGCTGACCGCGGCGCACCAGGCCCAGGTCGATGCCCAACAGGAACAGTTGGCCGCCCAGGCGGCTGTCGCGGCGCAGCAGAGCGCGGGCAGCGTCATCCCGCCGAGGATGCCGCAGGAGCCCAGGCGCGGCGCCGACGGTTCGGCGATGCAGCAGCTCGGCCTGAACTGAGTCACTCCCGAAACCTCTCGGCCCGCGCACCGCGGGCAGAGAGGTTTCGTGTCTCAGTCGAAGGCCGCGAACCCGATGCGGCCGAGGACCGCCGGATCGGCGCCGAGTTCGTCCAGGGTGATCCGGTACAGCGCGGCCTCGGGGATCGTCTCGGCCCACTGTTCGGCGACGGCGAGCGGGTGCACGGGATCGTCGATCGCGGCGACGAGCGCGACCGGGACGCCGACCGATCCGAGTCGTTCGACGTCCGGCCACGCGTATCCCGCCGCTTCGCGCAGCGCCCGCGGCAATTGCGGCCACTGGGCCCGCCACGATTGCGTCAGGGCGTCGGCGAGCCAGGCCGGACTGGTGGCCCGCATCCCTTCGATCACCGGTTCCAGGCCGTCGGCGGCGAGCCGATCGGCGGTGAAGGCGGCACTGAGGGCCGCCGGGCAGTCGGTGGTGTCGGCACCGGTCCACGCGGGGAGCGCGGCGATGACACCTGTCACATTCCCCGGATGTTCGGCGGCCCATTCCACGGCGATCGCGGCGCCGAGCGAGATACCCGCGGCGAGGATCGGACCGCGTGCCGCCGCGGCGTCGAGCGCGGCCCGGTAACCGGCGATCAATCCGCGCGGATCGGGTTCGGCCGCGACGAATTCCAGCCCCGAGGCCGCGGCGGCCGCGCCGAAGGCACGGCGTGCGAAATCGGCGTCGGAACCGGTGCCTGGCAACGCGACAGCTACCCTGGGGCGGCCCGAAGGTTTCAACCTGATCGTTTCGGGGGATTTCAACGCCATGGATCGACGATCGTTGCCCGCCGAATGTGGGGAGTCGAACACCGGGCCGAGCGTAGCGGGGCAGTCCCGCTGCGCCTACAGTGGCGGTGTACGGCCGATCGCCGGTCGTCCATCGAAAATGACGATGGTGTGCGACCCACGCCATCTGCTCTAGCAGGAGAGCGTGCAATGCCATCCGCTGCCTCAGGATATTTTCGCCGACTGGGCCGCAGACTGACCGAGGACATCGATCAGCTGGACGCCGAGGAGTTGGCCGAGACGGCGGACGCGTCGGGAGCCTGTCGCGCTTCCGAGTGTCGTCGTGGAGACGAAGCCACCATGCTGGGCCGACTACGTAGTGTCGAAGCGTGTCCGAAATCTGTCGGCGCCAGTGTGCAGGCAGAATTCTTCGACGGCACCGACGCCATCACCCTGGTGTGGATCGGGCGTCGCCGCATCCCCGGCATCGAACCGGGCAGGCGAATCCTGGTCCGCGGTCGTGTCGGTGATCGCGACGGCCGCAAGGTGATCTACAACCCCTACTACGAATTGCGCGGGAACAGCTGACACGTATGCCATCGAGCAACGACAACGGCGCCGAGACGGGCGCGCCGACCGAGACCGGACTGCGCCAGCCGACCGGCACCTTCCGTGTCCACCCCGCTGCCGGGAGCGGTGCTCCCGCGACCGGTGCGACCGCCACGTCCGAGGACGTGCGTGAGCCGATCCCCGACCCGGCCGAGAAAACGCTGCTCGAACAACTCGGCGGCTTGGCGGGCCTGATCTATTCGACCCTTCCGGTCCTCGTCTTCGTCCCGGTGAACACCCTGGCCGGGCTCACCGCCGCCGTCTGGTCCGCGCTCGGCGTCGCCGCGACGATCCTGGTGTGGCGGCTGGCGCGGCGCACTCCGATCCAGCCCGCGATCTCCGGATTCATCGGCGTCGGCATCTGCGCGTTCATCGCCTGGCGGATGGGAGAGGCCAAGGGGTTCTTCCTTTTCGGGATCTACACCAGTCTCGTGTACGCGGGCATCTTCCTGGTCTCGGTGCTGGCGCGCAGACCGCTGGTCGGCGTGATCTGGGGATATCTGAACGGGCACGGCACCGACTGGCGCGCCGACCGCGCGGTCGTGCGCCTCTACGACATCGCCACCGCCGCCTGGGTACTGGTGTTCGGCGCCCGCTATCTCGTCCAGTCCTCGCTCTACGACACCGACCACACCGGCTGGCTCGCCTTCGCGCGCATCGCGATGGGGTGGCCGCTGACCGCCGTGGCGTTGACCGTCACCGTGTGGGCGGTCCGCAGGGCCGGGCACATGCCCGCGCGCAAACCCGCCGCGACCTGATCACCCGGACGGCGTGGGTCACCCGCCGTCCGTTCCACGCCGCCGCTCGGCGGAATTCCCGCACCGTGAACGAGGGTGGGTAGTGCCCACCGCCGAGGTGGGTTCATACCCACCCTGGGGTATCTGGTCGGTCGGGCGAGTTCATCAGACGATCGTTGTCGACACGAAAAACGCAACGACGGCTGGAAAGGACTCGGACAGTTGGCTACCGAGCACAAGATCGCGGCATCGAAGACCCACGCCCATTCCAACCCGGCGCTGTCGGAGAGCAGGCGGGTATCCGCCGAATTGGAGAAACTGATCGGACCGGCCGCGGCGGGTGACAAACGCGCCGTCTCCGAGATCGTGCGGATCGTGCACCCGCTGGTTCGGCGCTACTGCGGTGCGCGCCTCGGCAATACGGCCCACCTGCACGTCACCGCCGACGACGTGGTGCAGGAGATCCTGATCGCCACCGTGAACGCGATCCCGCGCTACCGCGATCAGGGCAAGTCGTTCCTGGCCTTCGTCTACGGGATCGCGGCCAACAAAGTGGCCGACGCGTTCCGCCGTTCGCAGATGCATCCGACCTACCCCGTGGCCGATCTGCCCGATCAGCCGTGCGGCTCGGCGGGTCCGGAGGAGTGGGCGCTGGCGTCCGAGCGCCGCGCCGCCACACGGGAATTGATGAAGATCCTGGCGCCCGCGCACCGTGAGGTGCTGGTCATGCGCATCGTGCTCGGCTGGAGCGCCGCGCAGACCGCGGAGGCCATCGGCACCAGCCCCGGCGTGGTCAGGGTGATGCAGCATCGCGCGCTCAACAAACTGCGCGCGGAACTGAAGATCGCCTCGTGAGGCCCGGCGCGCCGCGGCGCCGGTCCTATCGGGGAGTTAGGGCTTGATGCCGTGGGGGGCCAATGCCACCCGCAGATCGTCCTCGGCTTCGGCGGCGGTCACGAACAGCAACTCGTCGTCGCCCTCGAACGGGTCGTCGGGTTGCGGAACGATCACCCGGCCGCCGCGCAGAATCGTCACGAGGGCGGTATCGCGCGGCAGGGTCAGCGTGCGAACGGGTTTGCCCGCCAGCGCGGTGTCGGCGGGCAAGGTGATCTCCACCAGATTGGCCTGACCCTGGCGCAGCGTCATCAGCCGCACCAGATCGCCGACCGAAACGGCCTCCTCGACCAGGGAGGCGAGCAGTCGCGGTGTCGAGACAGCGACGTCGACACCCCAGGAACCGTCGAAAAGCCATTCGTTGCGCGGGTCGTTGACCCGGGCCACGACGCGGCGCATCCCGAATTCGGTCTTGGCGAGCAGGCTGTACACCAGATTCGCCTTGTCGTCGCCGGTCGCGGCGATGACCACTTCGTAGGTCTCGAGCCCGGCCTCTTCGAGCAGTGCCAGTTCGCAGGCGTCCGCGTGCACCCAGACGGCCTCCGGGATGGCGGCGGGTTCGATGTGGTCGAGCTGGCGTTCGAGCAACATCACCTGATGACCGCCGCGCAACAGTTCGCGGGCGATCGATCGGCCGACGGCTCCGGCCCCGGAGATGGCCACCTTCATGATCAGTCCTCGCTCGCGGGGGGCTTGGTCGCCAGCGCGACGGATTCGCCGACGCGTCCCGAGGTCGCGGCCACGTAGACGATGTCGTCGGCCTGGACGATGGTCTTGTTGTCGGGCAGCAGACCCTGACCGAAGCGGATGATGAACGCCACCCGCGCGCCGACCGCCTGCTCCAGATCGCGCACGGTGCGCCCGTACCACTCCTCGTGCAGGTTGAGCTGGGTCACCGCCACCGTGCCGGTCGGGTCGCGCCAGGTGGTGGTGCTGGTGTCGCCGATGAGCGAGCGCAGGAAACGGTCGGTGGTCCACGGGACGGTGGCGATGGTGGGGATGCCGAGCCGTTCGTAGACCGCGGCGCGTTTGGCGTCGTAGATTCGCGCGACCACGCGCTCGACCCCGAAATTCTCGCGGGCGACCCGGGCGGAGATGATGTTGGAGTTGTCGCCGGAGGAGACCGCGGCGAACGCGTCCGCGCGCTCGATTCCCGCGCGTGTCAACACATCTCGGTCGAATCCGACACCGACGAGCTGTCCGCCGGGGAAGTTGTCGCCGAGCCGGAGGAAGGCGCTGGGATCCCGGTCGATCACCGTGACGTCGTGCCCGATCCTGACCAGGGCGCGGGCCAGCGACGAGCCGACGCGTCCGCACCCCATGATCACTACGTACACGGCGTAACCTCGTTCCTGGAACCGTGGCGTTCGTCTGCTGTCTTCTGGGCAGAACCGTACCCGGCCGGGCTGGACCCGGCCCAGTTTCCCTCGCCGCCGGACCGGCCGAGCGGGTGGTGGCACGCCATGGCGGCACCGCGCGGGCGATCTACCCCGGGGGGATCTATGCTCGCTCCAGTGTCCAAGTTGACGACGGCAGCCAAGCGCATGCTGCTGGGAAGGCCCTTTCGAAGTGATTCGCTGGGCCACACCCTGCTGCCGAAGCGAATCGCGCTTCCCGTGTTCGCCTCCGATGCCATGTCATCGGTCGCGTACGCGCCGGAGGAAATCTTCCTGGTTCTCTCCGTAGCGGGTATCTCGGCCTACATGTACGCCCCGTGGGTGGGGTTGGCCGTCGCGTTCGTGATGGCCGTCGTCGTGGCCAGTTACCGCCAGAACGTGCATGCCTACCCGTCCGGCGGCGGTGACTACGAGGTCGCCACCACCAACCTCGGACCCACCGCGGGGCTGACCGTCGGCAGCGCGCTGCTGGTGGACTACGTCCTCACCGTCGCGGTGTCGATATCCTCGGCCGCGTCCAATATCGGCTCGGCGATCCCGTTCGTGGCCACCCACAAGGTGCTGTTCGCCGTGGTCGCCATCGCGGTGCTCACCGCGATCAACCTGCGCGGCGTGCGAGAGTCCGGCACCGCGTTCGCGATTCCGACCTACGCGTTCATCGTCGGCATGTTCGTCATGCTCGGCTGGGGCATGTTCCGGATATTCGTCCTCGGCGACGATCTGCGCGCCGAATCGGCGGGTTTCTCGCTGGACGCCGAGGACGAGCACCTGTACGGACTGGCCTTCGTCTTCCTGATCGCACGCTCGTTCTCCTCCGGCTGTGCCGCGCTCACCGGTGTCGAGGCCATCAGCAACGGTGTGCCCGCGTTCCGGAAACCCAAGTCGCGCAACGCCGCCACCACCCTGTTACTGCTCGGCACGATCGCGATCGTGCTGCTCATGGGGATCATCATCCTGGCCCAGAAGATCGGCGTCGTCTACGCCCACGACACCGGCCATCTGATCGGCGCGCCCGCCGACTACCACCAGAAGACCCTGATCGCGCAACTCGCGGAGACGGTCTTCCACGGCTTCCCGATCGGCTTCTACTTCCTCACCGTGGTGACCGCGCTGATCCTCGTGCTCGCGGCGAACACGGCCTTCAACGGCTTCCCCGTGCTGGGCTCGATCCTGGCGCAGGATCGCTACCTGCCCCGTCAGCTGCACACCCGGGGCGACCGGCTGGCCTTCAGCAACGGCATCCTGTTCCTGTCCGGCGCGGCCATCGCCTTCGTCGTGTTCTTCGGGGCCGAGGTCACCAAACTGATCCAGCTCTACATCGTCGGCGTGTTCGTCTCCTTCGTGCTCAGCCAGACCGGCATGCTGCGGCACTGGACCCGGCTGCTGCGCACCGAGACCGATCCCTCCCATCGCAACCGGATGCGGCGTTCGCGGGTGATCAACGCGGTCGGTCTGACCGCGACCGGCGCGGTGCTGGTCATCGTGCTGATCACGAAATTCTTCGCGGGCGCGTGGATCGCGATCCTGACCATGGTGGCCATCTTCGTGGTGATGAAGATGATCAGGAAGCACTACGACTCCGTCTCGCGTGAACTCGACGAACAGGACTGGGACGGCGTGCTGCCGAGCCGGTCGCATTCCATCGTGCTGGTGTCCAAACTGCATCTGCCGACCCGCCGCGCGCTGGCCTACGCCCGCGCGACCAGGCCGGACACGCTGGAGGCGATCACGGTGAA
The DNA here is from genome assembly GCF_019038455.1 of Nocardia noduli. Classification (NCBI taxonomy): domain Bacteria; kingdom Bacillati; phylum Actinomycetota; class Actinomycetes; order Mycobacteriales; family Nocardiaceae; genus Nocardia; species Nocardia noduli. The sequence continues at coordinate 87,293 of NZ_JAFMPL010000004.1, read as the reverse complement.
CGTCGACGAGATCGATACCCGCAAGCTGGTGCGCGAATGGGAGAACAGCGATATCACGGTGCCGCTCAAGGTGATCGAGTCGCCGTACCGCGAAATCACCAAGCCCGTGCTGGATTACGTCAAACGGGTGCGCAAGGACGCCCCGCGCGACGTGGTGACGGTGTTCATCCCGGAATATGTCGTCGGTCACTGGTGGGAGCAGGTATTGCACAACCAGAGCGCGCTGCGGCTCAAGGGCAAACTGCTGTTCGAGCCCGGCGTCATGGTCACCAGCGTGCCGTGGCAGTTGAGTTCCTCGACGCGGGCCCGGCTTGCGGGGGAGACCAATGCCCCCGGCGCGGTGCGGCGCGGCTACGAGGATCGGGTGTGAGCGCGGGCGGTCACGTATTCGGGTTTCTGTCGAACGGAATGAGTGGGCGATGAGTGATCTGCGTGGCGAGATCTTCGAGGTCGAACTCGGTACGCCGGGACACGGCGGATTCTGCGTCGGCAGGCACGAGGGCCGTGTGGTGTTCGTGCGGCACGGTCTGCCCGGCGAACTGGTGCGGGTCCGGGTCACCGAGGATCGCGGCGGGTCGTTCTGTCGCGGCGATGCCGTCGAGATCCTGCGCGCCTCCCCGGATCGCGTCGCCGCGACCTGTCCGGTCTCGGGGCCGGGCGGAGCGGGATGCTGCGATTTCTCCTTCGCGACCCCGGCGGCGCAACGGGCGTTGAAGGCGTCGGTGGTCACCGAGCAGTTGCGCCGGATCGCGGGTGTCGAACGCGAGGTGACGGTGGAGCCACTGGTGGGTTCCGCGCCCGAGACGACCGGCGGTTGGCGCACCAGGGTGCGGCTCGCCGTGGACGAACAGGGCAGGGCCGGGGTGCACGCGTATCGCGGCACCGGCGTCATCACGGATCTGCGCTGCCCGCAACCGGTTCCCGACGCCATGGCCGATATCGCCGATCGACCGTGGACGCCCGGCGCTGATCTGGTGGTCGCGGTGGACGGTGACGGCGTACGCCATATCGTCGAACTCGCCCCCGCGGCCGTGCCCGGTGCGGGCCGCGGTGACGACACCGCGCGCACGGGGCCGGGCGGGCGCGGGTCCGGCGGCGACCGCGCGGCGCGGGGCGAGTTCGATCGGCGCGCGAAACGCGGCGCGGGCCGCTCCGATCGCGCGAGCCGCCCGCGCGACGAGGACGCACGGCGAGTCGGCGAATACGCCGCGACGTCGGGCCGGGCGGATTCCGATCGAGCGGGTGCGCAGGAACGGCGCGGCGCGACCGCGCGGCGTGCCGCGACCCACGCCCCGCGTGACGAGTGGGTGGTCGTGGGCAGCGGCCGGGCGGTCGAATACGTCGCCGGTCGACGCTGGGAACTGTCGGCCACCGGCTTCTGGCAGGCGCATCACGGTGCGGCGCAATGCTATTCGGATCTGATCGCCGAGTGGTCCGGATTGCGCCCCGGTGACCTCGCGTGGGATCTGTACAGCGGAGTCGGGGTTTTCGCGGCCAGGCTGGCCGCGCAGGTCGGACCGACCGGATCGGTGCTCGCGGTGGAATCGTCGCGTTCCTCGGTCGCCGACGGCCGGGCCGCGTTGAGTGATCTGCCCTGGCTGGAGTTGCGGGCGGACCGGGTCGAGCGCTGGATCACCGACCACGCGAGCGGGCCCGCGCCCGAAGTCGTCGTCCTCGATCCGCCCCGTGCGGGGGCGGGCAAGGACGTCATCGCCGCGCTGAGCGAGGCGGGACCCGCCCGGATCGTCCACATCGGTTGCGATCCGGCGTCTTTCGCGCGCGATCTCGGTCTCTACCTGGCGGCCGGATACCACCTCGCCGAGTTGCGCGCGTTCGACGCCTTCCCCGCGACGCATCACGTGGAATGCGTCGCGCTGCTGCGAGCCTGACCGGCAGCCCTACGGCATCACCGGCAGTGTGATGAACGACGGACGCCCGGCATCGTGGAACAGCGTCTGCTCGCCCTCCTTCAGCGACGGGTGCAGATCGAAACGCGGATAGTTGGAGCCCGCGATCTCGACGCGGATGCGATGGCCCGCCGCGAAGACCTGGCTGGTGGCGACGAGATCGACCTCGTGGACGACATCGTCGGACGACGACCGCCGGATACTGTCGAGCACGTTCATCTCCCGGCCGTCGGGCCACACGTCGACGAGTTTGACCGTCCAGTCCGCGCCGGGCGCGGTGGTCGTGCCGTACAGCGTCGCGGCGACCGCCCCGGTGACCTCCATATCGTGTTCCAGCGGCGGCGTCGTGAACCGCACGATGCCGGGGTGCTCGGCGCTGACGCGCTGATCGCGCGGGCCGATATTGCGCGGGTCGGGCAGCAACAGCCCGCCGCCGTGGGTCGGGACGGGGGCGGCCGGATCGTGCGGGAACCGGGTCGGTTCGGCGTCCGCCGCGGGTGGGCGCGGTGACAGCAGACCGTCGGGATGCAGATAGAACGGCACCCCGACGGCACGGGCGGGCGGCCATTCTCGCTCGTCGCGCCAGACGTTCGCGCCCATCACGAAGATCCGGACGGGCGCGCCCCCGGCCGGGAATCCCGCCAGATGGGCGATCTGCTGGATCTCCAGTCCGGCCATCTGCGCGCTCGCCGCGGTGCCGAAGGTGAGTTCGCCCGCGGCGGCGTCCTGGGACAGGTGGGTCCACGGGCCGATCACCAGCGGCCCGCCCAGACGGCGATGGTTCTCCAGCGTGCCCATCAGGAACGCGTCGAACCAGCCCGCCGTGTGCAGGACGGGCACCTCGATCCGATCGTGGCGCAGCGAGGAGGCGAGTTCCTCCCAGTAGGCGTCGCGTTCGGGATGGTCGACCCACTCGGTCCAGAACGGGAATTCCCGCGCCACCGGATCCTCGCGCAGCGGCCCGTCCTCCGAGGGCGGCGCGCCGAGCAGCGCCATCTGCGCGCCGAGCCGTTCGTAGGCGGTCGTGTCGCCCGTCGCCGCTGCCTGGAGCAGACCGAGCAGACCCTGCAACGTGCTCCAGTGATGGGCCGATCCGAGGGCGAGCGCGCCGCCGACATAGGTGAGACCCTCGTAGAAATCGTGCGGGGTCACCGACGCGACCACCGCCTTCAGCGCAGGCGGGCGCCGCGAGGCGAGTTGTAGGGCGCAGCCCGCGATATACGAGCCGCCGGTGGCGACGACCTCGCCGTTCGACCACGGTTGCGCGGTGATCCAGTCGACGGTGTCGACTCCGTCGTCGCCCTCGTCCACCCAGGGCCTGAAGGTGCCGTCGCTGTCGCCGAGCCCTCGGCAATGCTGGAACAACACGGCCATGCCCGCCTCCAACAGCGGCATGATCGGCATCATGCGCGCGGTGCGTTCCCCGTACGGCGAACGCATCAGGACGGTCCGGTGCCGGGCGTCGTCGTCGGGGCGGTACAGGTCGCCGCGCAGGATCGTGCCGTCGCGCATCGCGATCGGCTGGCCGTGGACGACCGAGACGGGCATGGCATGGCGGGGCATTCTGACTCTCCTCAGGAAAGGGTGTACGCGTCGTAGACGACGGCCGACGCCTCGCGACGGCCGGTGGCGACCGCCACCGTGCGGCCGAGCCAGGCGTAGTCGGGGTGGGCGGTCTCGAATGTCAGTACGAGCCGGAAGTAGTAGGTGTCGGGATCGACGTCCTCGCCCCGGGCCAGGCGCCGCATGACCTCGTCCGGACCGTGCCGGTGGCCGCGGGTCTGGAGATAGATGAGGGCCCCGTCGTGGGTGCGCAGGGTGTAGCGGGTGTCGACGGTGGCCGTGCCGTCGTCGTGCACGATCTGCCAGTCGGCCCCGCCCGCGAGAACGGTCCCCGACAGCCTCGGCCCGTCGAAGGAGCCGCCGGTGATGCCGATGACCCGGCGTTCGCCCCACGGCGTGCGTCCGATCGGCAGAATCGGATCGAGGGTGACGCGGAAGGTGGCGAGGCGTTCCAGGGCGGGGGTCGGCCGGACCGTCCAGGACGGACGCTCGTTGAGCGAGGACGGGTCGAATCCGGCGAGTCGCTTGTAGCGCAGCGAGATCTCGGCGAGTTCCTCGGGCGGCAGCACCGCTTCGATGTCGTCGAACCCGTGCGGGGCGCGTTCGGCCGCCAGGCTCAGCACCATCTCGGGGCCGAGGCCGCGATTGGCGTGCACGATCGCGGCGGTGGCCTCGCGGCGGTGCTGCTCGTAGTGTTCGGGACCGCGGCCGGTCGCCAGCGCGTTCGCCAGCACCCTGGCGTCGATGATCGCCTGCGACGCGCCGTTGGAGCCGACCGGGTACATCGGGTGCGCGGCGTCACCGAGCAGGGTGACCCGGTCGTGGGTCCATCGGGGCAGCGGATCGCGATCGACCATCGGGTATTCGAAAACCGATTCGGCCGCGGCGATCACCGTCGGCGCGTCGAGCCAGCCGAGTTTCCAGTCGGCGAATTCGGCGGCCACCGCCTCGGGATCGGCGGGACGGTTCCAGTCGCCGGTCACCGCGGCGCCCTCGGTCGGCCGTTCGGCGATCCAGTTGACCAGCACCCGGCCGTCGGCGTCGGGTTCGGCGATCGGGTAGGCGACGAATTTGCGGGTGCCGTCGCCCGACATCACCATGCTGCGGCCGGTCAGGAACGGTTCGGTCAGGGTGGTGCCGCGCCAGAGGGTCAGGCCGTTCCAGATCGGCGCCCCCTCGTCGGGATAGAGCGCGGCGCGCACGGTGGAACGGATGCCGTCCGCGCCGATGAGCAGGTCGGCGTCGTGGTCGAGACTCGTCACCGGACGTCCGCAGCGGATCGTGTCGGGTCCGAGCCGTTCGCGCACCGCCTCCAGCAGCAGCATCTGGAGTTCGCCCCGGTGCACCGCGTATTGCGGCCACCGGTAGCCGGCCGCCCTGCCGCGCTCCTCTGCGGAGATGACCTGGCCGAGCGGGTTGGCGTAGACGAGTTCCTCGATCGGCACGCCGATGCGGGCGATCCGGTCGGCCAGGCCGAGTTCGGTGAGTTCGCGTACGGCATGGGGCAGCAGGTTGATCCCGACTCCGAGCGGGCGCAGTTCTCCGACCGATTCGTCGACGGTGACCTCGGTGATCCCGGCCGCGTGCAGGCTCAGCGCGGTCGTGAGACCGCCGATCCCGGCGCCTGCGATGATGATCCGCACTTCTGCTCCAACAGTTCGATAGTTATGGCCATAACAATATGAAACAGGAACTACCGGGGGCGCAAAATGGAGAAATACGAGGAAATGGCACGGCGGAAACTGCCGCAACGGGCTCCCGGAGCCGACGTCGCGACGTTCTCGCTGGCCTACAACCTGCTGCACGCCGCGTACCTGATGATCAACGACCTGGAGTCGGCCATCCACCGCCCACGCGGGCTGACGCTGCCCGGCTTCCGGCTGATGTTCAAACTGTGGCTACTCGGCCCGACCATGCCCGCGCGCCTGGCGGAACTGTCGGTGATGAGCCGCTCCGCCGTCACCAACGCCGTCAACACCCTGGAGCGAACGGGTTTCGTCGAACGCCGCCGCTCGGCCACCGACGGTAGAGCCATCACCATCGCCCTCACCGCCAAGGGCGAGGAGTCGGTGCGTGAGGCGTTCGAACTCCAGGCCTCGCGCGAACACCTGTGGTTCGCGGGACTGTCCACCGCCGACCGCGACGCTCTCACCGCCCTGCTGCGGGGCATCGTCGCGTCCAGGCCGCCGACGCCCTAGGACCGAACGAGGCCGTGGCGGAGCCGGTTCGGATTCAGTCCAATTGCCAGGTGGCGCGCAGATTCGCCGAGATCTCGGTCTCGCCCGCTTCGATCGGGACCGGCGCACCGCCCGCGGGCGCCGACACCGCCATGAGACGCGGCGCGACGGGCACCGGCGACGCGGTGTTCTCGGTGATCTCGATGACCGGACCGAGGACACGCGACGCGCGGACGGCGTATTGCGCGGCCTTGGCGAGGGCGTCGTCCCAGGCGGCGTCGCGGGCCTGGGCCAGCAGTCCGGCCTGGTCGGCGACGCTCAGCGCGAGGCCGCCGAGTCGCACATCGTCACCGCCCGCTGCCACACAATCGGCGATGACGGCGGCCGGTCCAGGATCGGCGTCGGCCCCGATCTCGCGCAGCACCACCGTCAGGTCGGTGGTGGCGAGATAACCGGTGATCCGGTTGCCCTGCCCTTCGGTCCAGACCGTCTCGGTGCGCACCGACAACCCGCCGGTGGCGATATCGGAGCCGGGAATGCCGTGGCCGCGCAGCGCTTCGGTCACGGCGCCGACCCGCGCACCCGCCTGCCCGTAGGCGAGCGCGACCTGCTCCGCTCGCGACTCGATCGAGACGGTGACCCGCATCAGATCCGGGGTGGCGCGCACCGAGCCGCGCCCGAAGGTCGTGACCGTGCCCGTCGCGGATTTCCTCTGGTTCTTGCCCACCGTGTTCTCCTGCTCCGTCAGTAGTCCCCGCCGCGGACGGCGATGGACCGCACCGCCGCGTCCATCTGCGAATACGCTCCCGCGGCGAGCCTTTCCAGCAGCGCCAACTTCAGATGCGGCGCCTCCTCGGCGAGTGTGTCGAACCGCCGCGGCCCGAGTACCGCCAGCCGCACGTTCTTCTCGGCGCGCGCCTCGTTGACGAACGGCGACCCGACCAGCATCGGGATCTCGCCGAACGACATCCCGGCGGTGAGGGTGACGAGCCGATGATCGCGCCGGTCGGCCCCTTCGAATCCCAGCCGCACCCGCCCCTCCAGGATCAGATACAGCCCCGAGCGCGCGCTGCCGCGCGCCACGATGACCTCCCCGCGCGCGAAGGTGCGCACCTCGAACTCCTCGGCCAGCCGCACCCTGTCCTCGTGTCCGAGTGCCGCCAGCGCCGGATGCTCGACGATCGGGATGACGGCGGGCAGTCGGTCGCCCGGCGGACGGTAGCGCCGCAGCAGGACGTCCTCGCACCACTCGGTCGCGGTGTCGCGGTCCAGGAAGACCCGGCCGCGCGGATCGTCCGGATCCAGGCCGGAGACCGTGCGCCCCAGCCGCGCGTCCGGGTCGACGAGCGCGACCAGACATCCGGACGCGGCGAGTTCGGTCTGCAATTCGCCGAGCATGTCGCCCGCGATCCCGCTGACCTCGCCGACCCTGCGCACATCGATGACGAGCGCGTCCAACTCGCCCGCCTGCGCCTCGATGGTCCTGACCGCGCGTTCGGCGCCGGCGAACAGCAGATCGCCGTCGAGTTGGTACAGCCTGGCGCGGTGCCCGTACGCGGTCAGCAGTTCCATGTCCTCGGTGTCGCGACGCAGCCGCGACGGCACCTCCGCCACCGTGTAATCGCCGCGCACCGCGGTGCGCGCCGCCCGGGTGACGTGCAGGAAGTGCAGTTCCAGCCGCCGCGACAACGCGCGACAGGCCGCCACACCGCGCACGCTGTTGCCGTGCGCGTCCAGGCGCGGGGAGTAGACCGCGATGCCGATCTGGCCGGGCAGTACGGCCAGGATGCCGCCGCCGACCCCGCTCTTGGCCGGCAGCCCGACGGTGGTCACCCAATCGCCCGCCGCGTTGTACATGCCGCAGGTGGTCATGACACTGAGCACCTGTTCGGTCAGCGCGGGCGTGAGCGCGCGCTCGCGGGTCAGCGGGTTGAGGCCGTTGTTGGCCAGGGTGGCCGCCATGACGGCCAGGTCACGGCAGGTGATATCGACCGAGCACTGCCGGAAGTAGCGGTCGACGGCGTCGTCGGGATCGGATTCGATGATCCCGAAGGAGCGCAGCATGTAACCGATGGCGCGATTGCGGAAGCCGGTGCGCGCCTCGGAGGCGTACACCGGCTCGTTCATGGTCAGTTCGCGTCCGGCGAAGCGTGAATAACAGCGCCGGATCCGCTCGAACTTGTCCTCCGCGTCACGTCCGGCGATCAGCGAGGCGGCGGTGATGGCGCCCGCGTTGATCATCGGATTGCGTGGGCGTTCGGTCACCGGATCCAGGCTGATCTCGTTGAACGCGTCACCGGAGGGCTCCACATCGATGTGTCGGCCGACCGACTCGGGCCCCCGATCGGCCAGCGCGAGCGCGTAGGTGAACGGTTTGGAGATCGACTGGATGGTGAACACGGTCTCGGCGTCGCCCGCCGCGTACAACCTGCCGTCGGCGGTGGCCAGGCACAGGGCGAACGAATCGGGCTCCACCGCAGCCAGTTCGGGGATGTAGTCGGCCAGTTCGCCCGACCTGTCGGCGCGGCAGGACTCGTAGACGTCGGCGACGATACGTGCCACCACACCCGGATCGTCGGCTCGCGGACGCACATGCTCGGGCTCGGCCACACGACCACTGTAGGGCGGGTAACGTGGGTCGCGCCGTCGCGCCGGGCCGTGAGTTCGGAGGCGGCATGTCGTGTGGAGCCTCACATTCGGCGCCGGAGTTGCCTGGTGACAGGCAGACGTCGAGCGAGAGCACTGGTTCGGCTCCGTAGACTGATCGGATCAGACGCAAAATCCGGAGGGAGCGAGTTCAGGTGGGAGTGCTTTCCCGGGTCGATACGCCCGAAGATCTGCGTGGGCTTACCGTGGCGCAACTGCGCGAACTGGCGGAGGAGATCCGCGAGTTCCTGGTGCTGAAGGTCGCCGCCTCGGGCGGGCACCTCGGCCCCAACCTCGGAGTGGTCGAGTTGACCATCGCCCTGCACCGGATCTTCGATTCGCCCGCCGACCCGCTCATCTTCGACACCGGTCACCAGTCCTACGTGCACAAGATCCTGACCGGTCGCAAGGACCGATTCGACTCGCTGCGTCAGCAGGGCGGTCTGTCGGGCTACCCGAGCCGCGCCGAGAGCGCGCACGACTGGGTCGAGTCCTCGCACGCGTCGGCCTCGCTGTCCTACGCCGACGGACTGGCGAAGGCGTTCGCGTTGAGCGGGCAGGACAGGCACGTGGTCGCGGTCGTCGGTGACGGCGCGCTGACCGGTGGCATGTGCTGGGAGGCGTTGAACAATATCGCCGCCGCGCCGGACCGTCCCGTCGTCGTGGTCGTCAACGACAACGGTCGTTCCTACGCGCCCACCATCGGCGGTCTCGCCGATCGGCTGACCGCGCTGCGCACCCAGCCCGCCTACGAACACGCCCTCGACGCGGGCAAGCGCATCCTCAAGAGCATTCCGCGTGTCGGCGAATCGGCGTATTCGATGGTGCACGCGGTGAAGGCGGGCATCAAGGACGCGGTGAGCCCGCAGGAACTGTTCAGCGATCTCGGACTGAAATACGTCGGTCCGGTGGACGGCCACGACATCGTCGCGGTGGAGGCCGCGCTGCGCCGGGCCAAGGATTTCGGCGGCCCGGTCGTCGTGCACGTGGTCACCCAGAAGGGGCACGGTTACGAGCACGCCGAGAACCACGTGGCCGATCAGATGCACGCCTGCGATCCGATCGACCCGCTCACCGGCCGTCCGCTGGCCGGGAAGAAAGCGCTCGGCTGGACCTCGGTCTTCTCCGAGGAACTCATCGCCCACGCCGAACGCCGCGACGACATCGTCGCGATCACGGCCGCCATGCCCGGCCCGACCGGACTCGCGCCCTTCGGCGAACGTTTCCCCGAGCGGATGTTCGACGTCGGCATCGCCGAACAGCACGCGATGGCCTCGGCGGCCGGACTGGCGCTGGGCGGGATGCATCCCGTGGTCGCCATCTACTCGACCTTCCTCAACCGCGCCTTCGACCAGTTGCTGATGGATGTGGCCCTGCTCAAGCAGCCGGTGACGGTCGTGCTCGACCGGGCCGGTATCACCGGACCCGACGGCGCCAGCCACAACGGCATGTGGGATCTGTCGCTGCTCGGCATCATTCCCGGCATCAGGGTCGCCGCCCCGCGCGACGCCGCCACGCTGCGTGAGGAATTGGGCGAGGCGCTGGCCGTGAACGACGGGCCGACCGTGCTCCGCTTCCCCAAGGGTGGTGTGGGCGAGGACATCTCGGCGATCGAACGGCTCGACGGAGTGGATGTGCTGCGCCTGGCCGCCTCCGACGGCGGCGCGCGGACCGGACGCGGTGACGTCCTGCTCGTCGCGGTCGGCGCCTTCGCCGAGACCGCCATCCGGGTCGCGGAACTGCTCGAGCCCCAGGGGATTTCGGTCACCGTCATCGATCCGCGCTGGGTGCTTCCGGTATCGGACACCATCGTCAAACTCGCCGAGAACTACCACCTGGTCGTCACCCTGGAAGACGGCGGCCTGCACGGCGGTATCGGATCGACGGTGTCGGCGCGGCTGCGTGCCGCCGGACTCGACGTCGCCACCAGGGACCTCGGCGTGCCGCAGGAATTCCTCGATCACGCCACCCGCGGTGACGTGCACGAGGAACTCGGACTCACCGCCCCCGACATCTCCCGTCGTATCGCGGGCTGGCTGGACGCGCGCTCGGTCCGGGTCGACGCGGGTACCGAGCCGGGCGAGGCCGCCGTCTGATCGGTCCGGGGACCGGCCTCACGGCTCCCGTGGCGTCAGCGCTTCGGTCAGGGCGGATACCGCCAGTTCGCGCTGCCACGGTCGCGCTCCGCCGGATTTGAGGAAACCGTCGATCGCGGACGACAGTTCCGACTCGTCGCCGACCTTGTCGTAATCGGGTAGGCCGTCCCAGCACAGCCGCCGCACGAGATCGGGCGAGAGCAGATTCTCGACCGGGATCGCGTGCGTGGTGCTCAGTTCTCCCATCGCGGCGCGGGCCCGGACCAGCCTGGCGGCCGCGGTCGGGTCGCGCCGTTCCCAACGATTCACCGGGGGCGGGCCGTCGAACGGCTGGGTCAGCGGCGGGAGGTCGCTGTCGGGCATGGTGCGCGCCTGTTCGACCGCCGCGAGCCAGTCGCGGGAGTACCGGCGCTGGCGCGGGCCGCCGAAGACCGGCAAAGTCCGCAACTGCGCGATGGTCTTGGGGTCGGCGGTGGCGGCGGAGACGATCGCCGCGTCGGGCAGAATGCGGGCGGGCGCCACGTCCCGTGCCCGCGCCAGCGTGTCGCGCGCGGTCCACAACTCGCGCACGACGGCCAGCTGTCTGGCGCGGCGCAGCGTGTGGATTCCGGAGGTCCGCCGCCAGCGATCAGGTTTGGGAGCTGACGGTTCGGTGATCCGCACATGCTCGAATTCCTGCGCGGCCCAATCGGATTTACCCTGTTCGTCCAGGGCGGCGGCGACCTCGTCGCGTAGTTCGAGCAGTAGCTCGACATCGAGTGCCGCGTAGTTGAGCCATTCGTCGGGTAGCGGTCTGGTCGACCAGTCGGCCGCCCCGTGTCCCTTGCGCAGCGCGCGCCCGAGCAGGCGTTCGACCATCGCCGCCAGTCCGACCCGTTCGAAGCCCGCCAGTCGGCCGCCGAGTTCGGTGTCGAACAGCCGCGCCGGGCGCAGCCCGAGTTCGGCCAGTCCGGGCAGATCCTGGTCCGCGGAGTGCAGCACCCATTCCAGGTCGTTGATCGCCTCGGCCAGCGGGGCGAGCGCGTCGGTGACCGGAATCGGGTCGACCAGGAAGGTGCCCGCACCGGCCCGGCGTAACTGGATCAGGTACGCGCGCGCCGAGTAGCGGAAACCGGACGCCCGTTCGGCGTCGACCGCGAGTGGTCCGCTACCCGAGGCTATCTTCGCGGCGGCGTCGGCGACCTCGGCCGCCGTAACCAGGACCGGTGGCACACCATCGGCGGGCGCGAGCAGGGGTTCTGCTGTGCTTTCCTCCACGATGTGCCCTTTTTCGGGCTCGTCTGCTACCGGCATAGACCTGCACTTTACGTTGCTGTCAACTGAGGTCGTTGCCCGTGTACGAGTCCGGCCGCAGATGTGTGATACCGGCGGGCGGCAAACCGGCCGAATAGGCGAGCACCTCGCAGAAGGCTTCGACGTGCGGGCGCATATCCGTGGTCACCGCCGTCCACGAGGCCCGTAGCTCCAATTGGTGCGCGCGCGGCGGTCCCGCGATATCGCCGTAGCGCACCGAACTGGTCGAGGTGACGGTGCCGCCGAGCGCGGTGTACGGCTCGGGCCGCGAGTCCAGCGCCTCGACCAGCCAACTCCACGCCACCTCGGGCAGCAACGGGTCGGTGGCGAGCGAGGCGTCGATATCGGCCTGGATATAGGCGACCAGCCGGAAGACCCCGTGCCAGGCGTCGTCACCGTCCGGGTCGTGTAGGAGGATCAGCCTGCCGAAGGCATCGCCCTCGGAATCGACCGGAACCACGGGGGTTTCGGGGTGTTTGACCTCGGCGCCGACCGCATAGGAGTACGGGGCGAGGCGTTGCGGCGGCCGGATGGGCGCAAGCTCGATCCGGGGGTGCACAGTTGCGGAGCCCATCGCCTCGACCGCAGCGCGAAACGGAGCTGGTTCGCCATCGGATCCCTCGGTCGGTGCGGCGCCGTCGCGGATGTCGAGCGGTGTCACGGATGCGACGGTAGACCTTGTGCGCCCGGCGGGGTCGGAGGCGCGCCGCACGCGGGGCTCTTGCGGCCGCGAGGGGGTTTCGGCGGGCTCCGGTGAGATCGACTCGGAACGTCTCCGCGCGGCGGTGGGCCGACGCCTGTCGGTCCGGTGGCCCGCATACGATGAGCGGTGATGAGCACTCAAACCCGCCGCCGGTTGACCGATGCCCCGTTCCTGGCCGCCGCCACCGGTGGCGAGCCGAGCAGGCGCCCGGTCTGGTTCATGCGGCAAGCCGGACGGTCGCTGCCCGAGTATCGCGAGTTGCGCAAGGGCATAGGCATGCTCGAGTCGTGTTTCGATCCGGAGCTGGTGTGTGAGATCACCATGCAGCCGATCCGCAGGCACGGCGTGGACGCGGCGATCCTGTTCTCCGACATCGTGGTTCCGCTCAAGGCCGCCGGGATCGACCTGGACATCGTGCCAGGTGTCGGCCCCGTCATCGCCTCGCCGGTCCGTACCGTCGCCGATGTGAAGGCGTTGCCACGGCTGCGTCCGGAGGAGGTCGGTGCCGTCACCGACGGGGTGCGGCTGCTCACCGACGCGCTCGGCGACACCCCGCTGATCGGCTTCGCGGGCGCGCCGTTCACCTTGGCGTCCTACCTGGTCGAAGGCGGGCCGAGCAAGAATCACGAGCGCACCAAGGCGATGATGTACGCCGACCCGCAGACCTGGCACGCGCTGCTCGGCGCTCTCACCGACATCACCATCGCTTTTCTCCAGGCCCAGCTCGCCGCGGGCGTCGACGCGGTGCAACTGTTCGACTCGTGGGCGGGCGCGCTCTCGCTGGCCGACTACCGCAATTTCGTGCTTCCGCATTCGGAGCGGGTATTCGCCGAGATCGCGGACGCGGGCGTGCCGAGGATCCACTTCGGCGTCGGCACCGGCGAACTGCTCGGAGCCATGGGCGAGGCGGGCGCCGACGTCGTCGGTGTCGACTGGCGGGTGCCGCTGACCGACGCCGTGCGCCGCGTCGGTCCGGGAAAGGCGTTGCAGGGCAACCTCGATCCCGCGGTGCTGTTCGCGGGCACCGCCGCGGTCGAGACCGAGGCGAGGCGTATCGCGGCCGAAGCCGACGAGGCGATCACCCTCGGCGCCGCCGGTCACATCTTCAACCTCGGCCACGGCGTGCTGCCCGACACCGACCCGGGGGTGCTCACCGCGCTGGTTCAGCTCATCCACGAACTCTGACAGGGGTTACGGTCGTCGTATGAGGATCGCGGTGGTCGGTGGCGGGATCAGCGGATTGGTCGCGGCGTATCGGTTGCGCACGACGGTCGGCGACGATGCCGATATCGTCGTCGTCGAGCGCGGTCGGCGGGTCGGCGGCATCCTGTATACCGGTGAATTGGCCGGGGAGCCCGTCGATCTGGGAGCCGAGGCGTTCGTCGGGCGCAGGCCCGAGGTGCCCGCCCTGCTGCGCGAACTCGGACTGGCCGAGCAACTGGTCGTACCCGCCGGACTCAGGCCGCTGATCTGGTCCGGCGGTGCGGCGCATCCGATGCCGGAGGCCACGCTGATGGGCATTCCGTCGACCGCCGAATCCGTGCGCGGACTGGTCGACGACGAGACCGTCGACATGATCGCCGAGGAACCGCATCGCCCGTTCGCCTGGTATCCCGACGCCGACATCGACGTCTACAGCCTGATCGCGAGCCGTTTCGGCGCGCAGGTGGCCGAACGCAGCGTCGATCCGCTCCTCGGCGGCGTGTACGCGGGGACCTCGCGATCCATCGGCGTCCGCGCGGCCGTGCCGACCCTGGCCGCCGCGCTCGACGCGGGCGCGCCCAACCTGACCGCCGCGGTGGCCGCCGCCATGCCGCCGCCGTCGGACGCCCCGGTGTTCGGCGGTATCCGCGACGGCTACCGCGTACTGCTGCACGCGCTTTCGGAGCGCTCGCGGGCCCGGATACTCACCGAGACCGCGGTGACGCGACTGGCGAGGTCGACGCGCGGCTGGGTGGTCGACCCGATCGGCGCGGTGGACGCCGTGGTCCTGGCCACCCCCGCGCCCGTCACCGCCCGCCTGCTGCGCACCGTCGCACCCGACGCGGCGGCCGCCGCCGCCGGAATCGAGCTGTCGTCGTCGGTCGTGGTCGCACTGTCACTGCCGGGCGACACCGCCCTGCCCGACAACTCCGGCATCCTGGTCGCGACCGGAGAACCACTGCGCGCCAAGGCCTTCACCCTGTCCAGCCGCAAATGGCCGCATCTGGGCGCCCGCGAGACCGCCCTGGTCCGCGCGTCGTTCGCCAAATTCGGTGACCCCGCGCCACTGTCGTGGTCCGACGACGAGTTGATCGCCGCAGCCGCCCAGGATCTGGCGACCGTCACCGGGATTCGGATCGACCCACTGGAGGCCGTCGTCCAGCGCTGGCCGGGAGGTCTGGCCCAATACGCCCCCGGCCATCTCGACCGCGTCGCCGAGATCGAATCGGGTACAGCCGATCTCGACGGCCTCGCCCTGGCCGGTGCGTACCTGCGCGGGGTCGGCGTCCCGGCCTGCGTCGCCTCGGGGGAACGCGCCGCGCGACGGTTGGCGGCCCGCTTCACGCCGCAGCGGTAAGGGCCCGCTTCATACCCAGAGAGCGGCGGGGGACTGCGCCGTCAGGGGTCGAGGTGCGCACGCGTGATCGGCCCGCCCCGACACCGGTTCCACGCCCAGTGGCACGATAGGAATCATGGCGCGACTCGATTACCAGGCACTCAACTCCACCATCCGATACCTGATGTTCTCGGTGTTCCGAGTCAACCCCGGTGTGCTCGGCGAGGATCGGGCCAAAGCCGTCGCGGACGCGCGGGCGTTCTTCGACGGCCTCGCCGACGGTGACGTGGTCGTCCGCGGTGTCTACGACGTCGCGGGCATGCGCGCCGACGCCGATTTCATGATCTGGACCCACGCCGAGCGCGTGGAGGATCTGCAGGCCGCCTACGCCGATTTCCGTCGCACGACCGAACTCGGCCGCGCCAGCACCCCCGTGTGGAGCAATGTGGCGCTGCACCGTCCCGCCGAATTCAACAAGAGCCACGTCCCGGCCTTCCTCGCCGGTGAGGAGGCGGGCAACTACATCTGCGTGTACCCGTTCGTGCGGTCCTACGAGTGGTACCTGCTGCCCGACGAGCAGCGGCGCAAGATGCTCGCCGATCACGGGAAAGCGGCACGGGGCTACCCGGACGTGCGCGCCAATACGGTGAGCTCGTTCGCCCTCGGCGACTACGAGTGGATCCTCGCCTTCGAAGCGCCGGAACTGCATCGCATCGTCGACCTCATGCGCGATCTGCGCGCCACCGAGGCCCGCCTGCACGTGCGGGAGGAGATCCCCTTCTACACCGGCCCCCGGGTGGAACTGGACAAGCTCATCGCCTCGCTGCCCTGATCGCGACCCGGTGAGCGCATGCCCCGGCAAATCGGGGCATGCGCGCGATTTCGGTGACGAATACGCTGCGCTGAGCGCGCAGCCCGTTCTCACCGCGCTGCGGTGTCCGCGGGGTGCAGCCGCAGTGCGATCGAGTTGATGCAGTAGCGCTTGTCGGTGGGCGTGTTGTACCCCTCGCCCTCGAACACGTGGCCGAGGTGGCTGTGGCAGTCGGCGCACAGCACCTCGACCCGGTGCGTGCCGAGACTGTCGTCGGGGCGCAGGATCACGGCCTCCGATTTCGCCGGGTCGAAGAACGACGGCCAGCCGCAATGCGAATCGAATTTCTCGGTGCTGCGGAACAGTTCGGCCCCGCAGGCGCGACATTCGTACACGCCCTCGGTCTTGGTGTCGGTGTATTCACCGATGAAGGGACGTTCGGTCGCGGCCTGTCGCAGAACCGCGAACTCCTCGGGGTTCAGCTTGACCTTCCACTCCTGGGGCGTCAGCTGGATTCTGGGGGCGGGCAGTGACGTATCGGCGTCGGCACTCATGGCTCCACGCTAATACGTTTCTCCGCGGAGGGTGCCGCCCCGTTGCGCGGCCTCGGCGTCTCCGCCACGGCCGGTTCGGGCGCGGAATCCGGGGTGACCGCGGCTTCGGCGGACTCCTGATCGCGGGAATCCGGCGCGTCGCGCATCCACGCCGGATCGAGGATTCCGGTGGACAGGCGTCCCTCCCGGCGTGCGGCGAGATAGCGGTCGCCGAGCACGCAGAAGATCACCAGCAGCAGCAGCGTCCAGCCGAAGGTGATGCGCAGGTACTCCAGGTTGCGACCGATGCCCTGCCAGCGATCCGACAGCCACTTGTCGTAGGACATGAATCCGAAGACCGCGAGCCAGGCGGGCCAGTTGCGCACCAGCGAATTGCGCAGCACCACCGTCATCAGCAGCGGGAACAGCATCATCGAGTAGTACATCTGGCCCAGTCCGGGCAGCAGGAACGACGCGGTCAGCAGGACACCGGAGGAGGTCGCGACAAAGAAGATCTCGTCGGAGCGGTAGTAGCGGTACAGCAGCCACAGCGAGATGCCGACCAGCACCGCCATCGTCAGGCGAATACTCCAGGTCAGCCAGTCGGGCAGCCCGTAGTAGGCGGCATTGCCCGCGATGGCGCTGTTGAAGTAGTCCCTGGTCTCGAGGATGTAGGGCAGGGTCCTGCTGAAGAACTGATCGGTGTCCTTGATGAGCGGCCACGCGATCGCCGTCGTCACCACGGGCACGCCGATCGCGGTGATGAACACCTTCCACTGACCCCTGGCCGCAGCGATCAAGATCAACGGAGCGAGTGTGGGTTTCACCGTGATGCTCAGACCGAGCACCGCGCCCGCCCACAGATCGCGGCGTTTGAGTAGCAGGTGGATGAACAGCAGTTCGGCCAGCAGGATGCAGCCGTTCACATTGGTAAAGACCAGCGTGTTGGTGACGGTTTCCGACATGAACATCGCCAGCAGCAGCGCCGGGGCCGCCACCGAATTCACCGTGTACTTGAACAGCCGCAGCAACAGGTACCAGGCGAGCAGGATCGCCAGCACGTTGAGCAGGATGAAGCACCACCGCGACTTCTCCGGATCGATGATCGCGATCGGTGCGATCAGCAGCGTTCCGCCCGGCGGGTACAGGTAGTGCGGATCGACAGAGTCGAAATTCGCCGTGTACACCGGGAGGCCGTTGAGAAAGGCCTTCGACGCGTTGTACACGGGTGCGTAGTCATCGGTGACGAATCCGTTGACAGCCTTGATGAAGACCCGGTTCAGCACGGTCATGACCGCGATCGGCCACAATGCGAACTTGATCACCTCGGCGGTGGTACGAGCGGTGCGCGGCTCGATCTGTCGAAGTAACACTGGGGCACGGTACACCGGAACCGTGGCGGATAGGTTGCCGGGACCGCTTCGAGCGTGCGAAACGGGGTGATCGGGTCAGGCCGGACACGCCGTCGCGTCGGCGGGCAGCTTCGCGGTTTTCAAATAGTCGAGCAATGCGCGCTGGGCGCAGCCGGAATGGGTGAAGACCGGATGGCCCCAGCCCTGCCAGGTCACGGTCGCGTGCTGAGCGCCCGCCGCGCCCAGCGCGCCGGTCACCGACGCGGTGCCGCCGTTGCCGACCACCGGATCGGCGATACCCACCATGACCAGCACGGGGATATTCAGTTTCGTCGGCAGGGGCGGGGCGGCCGAGACCGGCCAGGCCGAGCAGTCCATGAGCGCGACGGCGGCCGCCGCGCCGAAGACCGGATACTTCTGTCCCCAGGTGGTCCGCAGTTCCGTGGCCTTGGACGGGGTCGGGGGTTGCTGGGTGTCGGTACACCGGTTGACGAATTGGCCGTCGCTCGCGGTGGCGGCCGATTCCCGCAGCATGAGCGTCGACAGTGCGCCGCGGTCGCCGCGCCCGGCCGCCGAGAGCGCGTCGGCCAGTTCGGTGACCCGGCTCGCCTGGTCGGCCCGCGGTGCGCCGAGGAATCCGGTGATCGTGGTGAGTAGCGCGTTCGCCGAGATGTCGCCGAGCCCGCCGTTACCCGCTCGCACGACCAGATCGGCGACGGCGGCACGCGGATCGGCGCCGAGCGAACAGCTGAGCCCGACGCACCGCTGCGCGAAACCGCTCAGGGCCGCCTCGGCGCCCTGGAGTCGCTGTTCTTCCTTGGTGACGGCGTCGGTGCCGATGGGTTCGGGGGAGTCGAGGACCAGTTTGGCGAGGTGGTCACCGAATTTGCGGGCATAGCTGAGCGCGACCTTCGCTCCGTTCCCGGAGCCGAGCAGGTCGATGCGCTCCACCTGCCACTGTTTGCGCAACTGTTCGATGTCGTCGGCGGCGTGGGTCGCGTCGAAGGTGCCCTCGTAGGGTTGCAGGAAGTCCCGGCACGCGATGGTGCCGTCCTGGCTGAACTCCGACACCGCCCCCACCTGATCGGCGGCGCCGGGACCGAACTGGCCGTTGTCGGCCAGCCCGCGCCGGATTTCGGCGGGCAGGCAGTCGATCGGCTGCGAGCTGCCGAGGCCGCGTCGGTCCACCGCGACGATCGGACGGTCGCTCAACAGCGCCGGGCCGCCCACCGCGAGACCCGCCAGCGTCGCGGTGGAGGAGCGGTCGGTGCCCGAGGTCAACACGAGCGGCGGCACGTCGGTCGGCGTCTGCGCCAGCCGCGCGCGCATCGCGCCGGTGCGGAAACTGCCGAGGACGCTGCCCGAGGCGTCGATCGGGGTCGAGTATTCGGCGCAATCGAGGACCAGACCCGAGGGCGCGGGACCGAGTCCGAGCAGATTCAGGGTGGGCGCGGTGCAGTCGCGCCAGCTCAGATCGGTTTTGGGGACCTCGGCCATCGGTGGCGGCGCGGCGGCGGCGGACGTCGTCGGGTTACTCGCGACCCCGGGGCGCTCGACCGCGACGTCGGGACGGTCGGAGGGGCCAGCACCGCAACCGGCGATCATGATCGAGAGTGCCGATGCCATGACGGCGGCTCGAGTCCAGCGCATGCGCTACAGCCTGCCAGGTTCGGCCCGCTGTTTCACACAGCGGTCGCCGATGTGCCGCCCGGAGACCGCCCGAGTGGCCGTCAGCGCCTGACCCAGCGGGTCAGAATGGTGCCGTCGTCGTCGACCAGCGTGTGCCGGAGTTCCATGGGACGTCGGAACTCGTGCGCGGACAGTGAGATTCGCCGAGCCGCGCCGCCGACCAACAGGGGAGCGGTGGTGTGGCACAACTCGTCGACCGCGTCGGCCTCCAGCAATTCGCCGAACAGATGCGGACCGCCCTCGCACAGCACCCGGTACAGGCCCCGTTCGGCCAGCGCGGCGAGCAGAGCCCGTGGCGTCACCGCGACACCCCCCGCTTCCACCACGTCCGCACCCGCGTCCACCAGTCGTCGCTTACTCTCCGCGGTCGCGGTCGCGGTCGTGATGATCAGCGGTGCGACGGTGGTATCGGTGAACAGACGGCATTCCGGATCCAGGGACGCGCTCGCGGTGACGACGGCGATCGGCGGCGGCGTGCCGTCGCCATGACCGCCGAGACCCTTCGCGTGCAGCGCGCGCCTGCGATCGGCATCGGTCTTGGCGCCGCCGTAGTTCTCGGCCCGCGCCGTGCCCGCGCCGACCAGGACCACGTCGGCGAGGTCGCGCAACAACATGAAGACGGTCTTGTCGGCAGGCGTGCCCAGTCCCGCGGACAGGTCGCCGCTGGTAGCGGCCCCGTCGATACTGGAGACGAAATTCGCTCGGACCCAGGGGGCGTCGAGTGCGGACGGGTAGGCGTACAGCTCCGCCAGATCGTCGGCGTTCGAGGCTGTGAGCTGGGTCGCATTGTGGATACGCTGCATGAAACAACATCACACCACGTCACTAGGCTTCGTCCATGCAAGAACGTCTCGTCGATCGCCACCCCGAGGTTCCGGCGGATCAACTCGTCGCCCAGATGGTGCCGCCTCCCATGTTCGACGAGGTCAGTTTCGCCTCCTACATTCCGGATCCCGGCGAACCGAGCCAGGCCGCGGCCGTGGGCAAAGCCGAGGAGTTCGCGAAACAGGTCGCCAAGATCCATCACGCGGCGAACAAGAAGAACCTCTTCGGCAAGAAGAAGCAGATCGACGGCGCCGGGCTGTACCTGGACGGCGGCTTCGGCGTCGGCAAGACCCACCTGCTCGCCTCGATCTTCCACACCGCGCCCGCGCCGAGATCCTTCGGCACCTTCGGCGAACTCACCAACCTGGTCGGCGCGCTCGGCTTCAACAACGCCGTCGATCGGCTGGCCGCCAACAGCGTGCTGTGCATCGACGAATTCGAACTCGACGATCCGGGCGACACCATGCTGGTGTCGCGGTTGCTGACCGAGCTGTCCGCGCGCGGGGTCTCGATCGCGGCCACCTCCAACACCCTGCCCGGCCAGCTGGGCGAAGGCCGTTTCGCCGCACAGGACTTCATGCGCGAGATCAAGAAACTCGGCGCGATCTTCGCCGCCGTGCGCGTCGACGGCCCCGACTACCGCCACCGTGATCTGCCGCCCGCCCCCGAGCCGACCTCGTCCGAACTGCTGGCCGAACGGGCCTCGGCCACACCGGGGTCCACCCTCGATGATTTCGACGCGCTGCTCAAACATCTGAGCACCCTGCACCCGTCGAAGTTCGGCGCGCTGATCTCCGGGGTGTCGGCCGTGTACATCGACGGGGTGCATCCGGTCGCCGATCAGGCCGTCGCGTTGCGCGTCGTCGTACTGGCGGACCGGCTCTACGACGCCAGCGTCCCGGTCACCGTGTCCGGCGCCAAACTGGATCAGGTCTTCTCCCAGGAGATGCTCGACGGCGGATACCGCAAGAAGTACCTGCGCGCCATCTCACGCCTGCTCGCGCTCTCGCGCTTCGAGGCCGCCACCGCGTGACCTCGGGGCCGATGTCATGATCGGAAGTACCGGGGGACGACGAAGGGAGCCAACCACCGTGGCCGAACATCACCTCATCCGCGCGTCCGTCGCCGCTGCCGCCGGACTGGCGCTCGCATTCGGCCCCGTGGTCGCCATCGCCCCCGCCGCGATGGCCGCGCCTGCCTCCGACACGGCCTTCGACCGGGCCCTCGGCCTCACCGGCGTGCAGAACGCGCGTGACGCGGGCGGTTACCGCACCACCGACGGCAAATGGGTGCGCACCGGCCTGGTCTATCGCACCGGCCAGCTGAACAACGCCACCCCCGCCGACCTCGCGGTGCTCTCCGACCGCGACCTGCGGGTCGTCGCCGATCTGCGCACCGGATTCGAGCGCGCCGCCGGACCGGATCGCGTGCCCGCGGGCGTCACCGAACACTGGGACGACGTCATCGGCCAGGCCCCGCCGCAGACCTTGATCACCACCCTGACCGGCGGCGACGACCTGTACGGCGCCTTCATCACCGCGCCGGGCGCCAACGCGGCGTTCGCCTCGGTGCTGCGCGACATCATCGACACCCGCGACGGCGCCGTGCTCTACCACTGCACCGCGGGCAAGGATCGCACCGGCTGGACCTCGGCGGTACTGCTGACCATCCTCGGCGTCGACCGCGACACCGTGCGCCAGGACTACCTGCTGTCCAACGAGTACCGCGGCGCCGACGAATCCGATCCGCTCAACGGTGTGCAGCCCGCCTGGCTCGACGCGGCCTTCGAGCAGGTGAACCAGACCTACGGCGGTTTCGACAACTACGTCCGCGACGGCCTGAAACTCACCGATGCCGACGTCGCCGCTCTGAAAGCCAAGATGCTGGCCTGATCCGGATACCGCACGCGGCCGCGGGCCTCAGAAGATCAGGCGCATCACGTAATCGTCGTGGAATTGATTACCGACCGGGAAGGTCTTGGTCGCGATACGTTCGAATCCGTGCTTGGCGTAGAAACGCTGGGCACGGACGTTCTCCTGGTTGACGCCCAGCCACACGCCTTTCGCGCCGTCCTCGCGGGCCCGATCGAGGGCGGCCTCGATCAGAGCCGTGGCGACACCGCTGCCGTGGTGGCCGGGGAGCACGTACAGCTTCGAGATCTCGACCGTCGGGCGCAGATCCACCGCCTTCGCGACATCGGGGTCCTCCGGATCGTCCGCGTGCAGCATCGCGTAACCGACGATGACACCGTCCGCGACGGCCTTGAGCACGGTCCGCGTCGGGTCGGTCAGGTATTCGCCGAAACGTTCCCCCGACAGCACCTCGTCGAGGAAGATCTCGATGTCGTCCGGTGTGGTTCCGGGTGGGCACGCGAGCGGAAAAGTCGCGGCGGCAACGTCACTGAGGGCCTCGGCGTCCCACAGTCCGGCCCGGTCGACGGTGACGGAGGTCTCGCTCATGTGTCCAGTACAGCATGTCCGCGCGTCGATCCGGGACGGCTGCCCGGTTCGGCTCGGGACTGGAAGGTCTTGGTCAGCAAGAGCAACGCCGCCGCGCAGATCAGCGGTACCACGAAGCCGACCCGGTAGGTCAGCGCCGCGGTGATGCCGCCGACGACCAACCCGGCGACCAGGGTTCCCGCGTAGTTGAACAGATTGAGCCGCGCGACGATCGCGTCGAGCGCCGTGCCGCTCGCGAGCCGTCCCGCCTCGCTGAAACACAGCGGGGCGATGACGCCGATACCGAATCCGGCGACCAGGAATCCCGCGATCGCGAGCACCGGGCCGGGCGCGGCCACCACCACCGCCATACCGCTCACCCCGAGGACGGCCACCCAGCGCACCACGCGCCGAGGCCCGAGACGGCGTACCCAGATATCGCCGGTGAGCCTGGCCAGCAGCGACGCGCCCTGATACGCGGCCAGCGCCAACGCCGCGGTGGCCGAACTCGCGAGCAGCTCGTCGGTCAGATAGAGCGCGGACCAACTGCCGACGGTGAGGTCGATCGCGAACACCAGCGCGACGGCGAGTCCGAGCGCGAGAAACGTGCGCGAGGAGACAGTTCCCGCCTCGTCGGCCTGCCCTGCGGCCGCGCGGGTTTCGGTGGGCGCGGCCTCGGCCTCGGCGCGTCCGAGCAGACGCGGCCCGACGACCAGCCCGACCACCAGCACCAGCGCCGCCGCGAGGACCAGCGACAGCCGCAGTGTGACCTCCAGTGCCTCGGTCGCGGCGACGAACAGCGCGCCGCCGATCGATCCGGCGCTCCACGCGGCGTAGAACGACGCGAGGATGAAGGTGCCGTAACCGTGCTGGATGAATACCGCCTGCATATTCGTGCTCGCGTCGACGACGCCGAGCGCGATGCCGTAGCAACCGAGCGTCGCGAGCAGTACCGCGGTATTCGGCGCGAACGCGATGGCGCAGCCGGTCACCGTGATCAGCACCAGTCCGAGGCGCAGCGCGGTCCGGCTCGACCAACGTGCCGCGAATTTCTCGGCGGCCAGGCTGCCGCCGCCCGCGAGCAGCGAGGCCAACAGCACGCCCGCGGCGATGGTCCCGTCCGACAGCCCGAACTTCTCCTGCTGCTGGGGCAGGTGGCTGAGCACCACGGCGAAGAAGAATCCCTGCGTCCCGAAGGCGAAGGAGTCCGCGATCCGGGCTCGGCGCAGGTCGGGTGCGATCGAACTCATCCCAAGGAGGGTAGCGGCGGGCCTACCGCCACGCGATCGGACGCGGGTGCGCAACATCACGATGGTCCTCGCGGGCCGGGCTCGCTCGGTGGTCACACCGCCCGATCGGCGGCTGTTCACCGGGCTCGACGCCGCCGGATTGGAGCAAATCAGGCACGCGGGCATTGCCGTCGCCTGCGGGCGGGTAATCTCGGTGCCCATGACGAGCGGGAACCGCATCGCGATCGTAGGTGCGGGTATTGCGGGCCTGGCCTACGCGAAGGTCTTGAGTCGGGAAGGTTTTCCGATCGAGGTGTTCGACAAGGCACCCGATGTAGGCGGCGTGTGGAGTGCCACACGCCGCTATCCAGGTCTGCGGGCCCAGAACACCAAGCGCACCTACCGTTACTCGGATTTCCCGATGCCCGAGGACTATCCGGACGTACCCGACGGCGCGCAGATGCAGGCCTACCTGGAGGGCTACGTCCGCCACTTCGGTCTCGGTGACAGCCTCCGCCTCGGCACCGAGGTCGTCGCCGCCGATCCGGTGGACAGCGGTTGGTTGCTCGAGATCCGCGACCACACCGGTATCCACCGCGCCTCCTGCGACCACCTGGTCGTCGCCAACGGCGTGTTCAGCGAGCCGTCGATCCCCGATTTCCGGGGCGACGACCTGTACCAGGTCGGCGGCGGTCAACTGCTGCACACCTCGCAGTTCCACGATGTCGAATCCGTGCGCGGCAAGACCGTGCTGGTCGTCGGCTACGGCAAATCCGCCTGCGACGTCGCCGAGGCCGTGAGCCACGTGGCGGCATCGACCAGGGTCGTGGCCCGCCGGTTGATGTGGAAGATGCCGCGCAAACCCGGACTCGGCCTGGATTACGAGCGCCTGTCGCTGACCAGGTTGGGGGAGGCGCACTTCCGCTACCACCGGCTGAACCGTTTCGAACGCTTCCTGCACGGCAAGGGCCGTTCGTTCCGCGACAGCAATTTCGACGTCATGCGCGAACTGGCGACGAAGAAGATGCTGCTGCGCGAACTGGACCTGGTCCCGCCGGGGCGGTTCGAGGAGATCGCGCAGAGCACCGTCGGCCTCACCACCGAGGGGTTCTACGAACAGGTCCGCGACGGGCGGATCATCGTGCACCGCGACACCACCGTCACCGAGATGCTCAGCACCAAGGCCGGGCCCGCGGTCGACCTGTCCGACGGACAGCGCGTGCAGGCCGATGTCGTGCTGTGCGCGACAGGTTTCCAGCAGCGCGTGCCCTTCCTCACCCCCTACGTGCAGCGCAGGCTCACCGACGAGGACGGCAATTTCCGTCTCCATCGCCACATCCTGCCGGTGGAGGTGCCGAATCTGAGTTTCGCGGGCTACAACTCCTCGGTCCTGAGCCAACTGAACGCCGAGGTCGCGGCGCACTGGACCGCCGCACTGCTCCAGGGTCGACTGACGCTGCCCACGCACGAGGACATGATCGCCGAGGTCGACGAGCGACTGCGGTGGATGGACGCGGGCACCGGCGGCCATCACGCCCACGGCACCGCGATCACCCCGTTCGCCCTGCACGACATCGACGAACTGCTGCGCGACCTGAAGTACCGACTACCGCTGCGAACGCGGCTGGCGCAGTGGGTCCGTCCCGTCAAGCCCGCGTCCTACCGCGGTCTCGGTGCGAAGAGCCACGCCGCGCCGTCGGGTCCGGCGACGGTCGAACCGCAGCGGGAACCACAGCGGAGCCGCGCCGACCTGAGCTGACCGACGCCGTGGTGCGTCGGGATCGAGCGTCGGAACGCTGGTCGACGATTCGGATTCGCCGGATTGCCGACAATTAACCCGGCCGTCGAATCCGGTGTATGCGCGGTCGCCGTCCGGGCTCGCCGCGCGGTCGGTCTCCATGCGGTGATCAGCGGTTTCGCATCGACCCGGCCCCGACGGCGCACTCTGCGAGCGCGATGCGCGCGGATTATCGGCGTTGCGATTTTGGTCGCCGATCATTCCATTGGTGATAATCCAGCAATGGACACGTTGGACATGAACCTGCTGGTGGCACTGGATGCGCTGCTGGAGACGAACAGCGTGACCAAGGCGGCGGAACGGCTGAACACTTCCGCTCCCGCCATGAGTCGGACTCTGGCGCGACTGCGCAGGGTGCTCGACGATCCGCTGCTCGTCCGCGCCGGACGCAACCTCGTGCCGACCCCGCGCGCCCTCGAATTACGGTACGAGGTCAACACCCTCGTCGGCCAGGGCCGGGATTTGCTGCGTCCGCGCGGCGGTCTCGATCCGGCGGGGTTCAAGCGATCCTTCGCGATCCGCGCGGGCGACACCGTCGGCACCGAACTCATCGCACCGCTGCTGTCCGCCGTGCGGGCCCAAGCCCCCGGCGTCACCCTGCATTTCCGCCCCGACGCTCCCGAGGACACCGCCGCGCTGCGTGACGGCCGCGTCGACATCGAAGTCGGGACCATCGACCGCACCGACCCGGAGACCACCGTGCAGAGGCTCTTCGGTGATCGAGTGGTCGGCGTCGCCGCGCCCGGTCATCCGCTCGTCTCCGAGCGGGTCACGGTCGCCCGCTACGCCGCCGCCGCCCATCTCGCGATCTCGCGCCTCGGTCGCGCCAACGGCCCCATCGACGACCGGCTGGCCCTGCACGGACGCACCAGACGCGTGGTCGCCACGGTCCCCGACCTCGCGTCGGCGCTGCTGGCCGTCCGCTCCGGAGTGTCGGTCTGTCCCGCCCCCGCGCACCTCGGCGCATCCGCCGTGGCGGCCCTGGATCTGCGCACCTTCGAAATACCGCTGCCGCTACCGGAAGTCACGGTCTCGCTGGCCTGGCATCCGCGCAATACCGCCGACAGCGGGCACCGCTGGCTGCGTGAACTGATCCGCACGGTTCTCGCCCCGCCCGCGGACCGGGGCGGGCGACGTCGGCGTCGGTGAACCAGCCCCGCTACGCGGGCATTTCGCCGGGGCTGCCGATCGGCTTGCCGAAGGGACCGTGCGGATTGCGCTTGAGTTCGTCGAGCATCGCCTGCAATTTGTCGACGTGACCGGTTTCCTCGATGATCGAGCGGTGCGACCCGTTGGTCTCGCTCTCCGCGTGGGCCACCGTCATCGAGGAACTCGCGTGCCCGTTGAGCGTCGGCGGCTCGAGTCGGCCGTTACTGCTGGTGGCGATCTCGAGGCGGTCGCTGTGCACGGTGTAGTCCGCCACGTGCTGACCGTTGGACGCAGCGGCGTCGACCGGAACGGGTTCGTAGCGCGGGGTGAACGAATCGGTACGTTCGGCGGCCGGTGTGACGCTCGGTGCCTGAGTCGTGCTGCGCGGGGTCGTGCTGCGCGGGGTCGGCTCGGTCGGCGTGACCGTCGCGGGGATCGGATCGACCCAGTCGTGCAATTCGGCGGGCACCGGCGGGATGCGCCGCTCACCGTTCACCTGGATCGACGCCGACCGAGCCGGCGCCGGATCCGGAATATCGGTGTGGGAATTCACCGTCGCCTCGGTGCGTTCGCCGCGGCTCGCCGCAGCGCGGGGTAGGAGACGTTCACGCGCGGCCGGTTTATCCCTGGTCGGCAGGTCGTGCTCGACCCGGACCGACGGTTGGCTCTCACCGCGCACCGGGAGTTGTTGGTCGCCGCGGACCGGGAGTTGGCTCTCACCGCGTACGGGGAGCTGTCCTTCGGCGCGCGCGGGACGTTCGATCGCGGGTTCCTGCTCGGCGCGGGCCGCCAGCTCACGCCGTTCGGCCCGACTGCCCGGCTGCGGACGAGGCGAGCTGTCGGCGCGTGCGGCGGCGGGCTGCGGCCGGGGAACGTTGTCGACGGGGGCATCGGCGGCGACCGTCCCCGATTCGATGGTCTCGACCCGGGTTCCGAGGCCGGCGACGTCCTGCTCGGTACGGAAGGCCCACGCTTCCAGCTTCGCCAGCCGGGTGGCCAGCGCGCTGTCGTCGGGACGGTCTTCTTCCACCTTGGCCGCCACAGCATCCAGCTTGTCGCTGACCTCGCGCAGAATCTCCGCGATGCCGGACAAGATCACGCCGATCGACTCGGCGCCACGCTGGCCGTGCTCCATCCGTACCTTCTTCCCCGTCGATGCCAGGAACTCCGCCGTGGCCGGCCGATTCTATCCGTCGGTAGGTCGATGCGCGGGGTGAGAGTTCCGCGACGGCCCCGGTCCCCGATGCTCGGGTCCGTCGGCTGTCGCACAGGCTTTCGCGTATCCCCGCGCGAGTGCGTACCCGCGCGAGGTGCACCCAGGGTAAGCGGGCTCGTGTCGGGTTCGAAGAGCGGGGTTGGGTACGCGCTGGTGAGGCGGATCGGTCGCGCGGGCAGCGGAGCCGTGTCCTCGGGATTGGCCGCAAAGGTCAATAGACCGGAAAATCTGTGGCGATCCTCTCGCATGTCGCTGCGAAACCCCTTGTGATGCAGGGCGCATCACCTGGTGACGGGTGGTCGTGGCCGATGTGGCGCGCGCGAACGCGGGGTAAAGGGGGCTGGCGGCAGTGCGAAGATGAGCGCACTCTTGATCTATGGAGTAGGTCGCGAGACCGGCGGTGGTATGGGCTAGGGGTGTGACGCGTGAGTACGCAACAACGAGCGGTCGAAGCTTGTGGTCGTCGTACGATGCTCGCCGAACTGGGGATGGGGGAGCTCGACGCCGAGCAGCCAGGCGCCACCGGCTCGCGCTCGCGCTACAGCTGCCACTGCTCCGGATGCGCCGCCGCGCAATGGGATATCCAACGGCTCAAATATTGGTTGTGCGGCAGGCTCGTGGCCTTCGGAGCCGATACCGCCGAAGTCGACCAGCGTGTCGGGATCCACCGGGTCGACATCCTCTGGCGCGTCGGCGACCGGAAGTACGCGATCGAAGTGCGCGGCGGCCCACTCGATCGCGCTCTCGCACAGGAACATACGGCCCGGCTGCGGGAAGCGGGCTGCGACGGCGTGCTGTGGCTGTGCCAGCCCGGATACTGGGTGGCACACGTACCCGCCTTGGGCATCGCCGATTTCGCGCCGCCCGCCTGCGACTACCTCGCCGAGGTCGGCATGCTCGACGCGGCGAATACCGCCCTGGCGGTGCCGCGCCGCGCGCCGTTCGAACTGCGCGAGTTCATCAAGGGCTGGGTGGCGGGCGATATCGCCTGGGGCTATCGCGACGAGATGACGGGAGGTTGGGCGACAGTGGCGGACTGGGAGCATCACACGAGGACACAGGCGGCGGTCATCGCCCGGCAGCGCCAAGAACTCGTCAACCAGCGCACCGCGCTCGCGCTGTCCCGTAAATCCGTGCGGGACAAGCAGAAACAGGTCATGAAACTGACCACCCGGCTCGAGCGCGCCGAAATAGACATGCAGACCAGGGCCGATTCACTGGCCGAGGTCAACCGCAAACTCGCCGACCACAATCGGATCGACACCAGTTTGCGCGCCACCATCGCCAATTTGCAGCAAACCATCAGCCACTGGCAGCTCATCACCTACTCTTCGATGCTGTTGATCGTCACCTTCGTCGCGGGGGCGATGGTGGTGAAATGAGCCGACGACGGCTCCGGTGACCGCCGCGCGGTATCGACTCGGTCGGGGATGGTCTATACCGCGCGCGGCTCGCCCGCGGCCCGCAGCCGGAACGGCGCCCGATCCCACCGCCAGTCGTTGCGCAGCACCAGTGCGATGAAATCGGTGAGTTCCATACCGGTTTCGGCCAGCACCGGCCGCAACGTCGACCAGAACACCGGTCCGCTGTCCAGCAGTTCGCGCACCCTGTTCTCGACGCCCGCGTCGACCTTCCGGCCGAGCAGGTCGGCGATCCCCGTGCGACTACCCGTCCAGATCAGCCATCCCCAGCCGTTCGCGTGCGCGTACTGCCGCGCCGCCGCGGACCTGACCCGGTGGACGTGGAAACCGACGTGCCCGAGCGGCTGCACGTCGACCAGGACGACCCGCCCGTCACCCAACCGGACCACCACACTCGGATAGCTCACCCGGCGCACGCCGTCGATCTCGTACTCGACCGTGCCCGGCTCCTCCTGGAAGGTCTCGACCGCCTCACTCGCCGTCAGCTCCTGGAACAGTCTGGCCTCGAGCGCGGAATCGAAGGCCACCTCCCGGCCGACCTTGCCCAGATAGAAACGCCCACGCGCGTCGTCGTCACCGTCCACGGTGCGCGCCGAACGAGTCGGAAGCGCCGCGGCCACCCCCGAGGCGGGCCATTCCACCTGCGACAACCACGAACTCAGCGCCCCCGTGGATTCGGTCTCGTGCAATTTCGCCAGCCGCCGCCTGGTCTTCTTCTGCCACGCCATTATTCGCTGCATGACATACCCCGCGACACGTTTCGCGTCCTCGGGAGCGTGCCCCGCCAACCGCAATTTCAGATACGACAATTCGTTCGCCGCCAGATCGGTATCGGTGGCATACGTTTCGATCAACAGCGCCCGCACCAACCCCTGATCCCGTGCGTCCAACGGATACCGCGCCGCGAAAACCCCCGCCGAGCGATGCCCCGTCGCCTGCGCGTCACGCAGCAACTGCCCCACGGCCCGCGTATGCAACTGCCTGACCCGATCCCGCGCCAGATCGAACCGCGCCCCGATCCGCGCCAACGTCTCCGGCCGCTCCCCGGAAACCCCCAGCCGCAACGCGACGATCTCGGCATCCCTGCGCCGCCGCTCACCCTGCCACTCGATCAACTCGGCCAAGAGCTCGTTGATCTCCTCGAGCTCGAACGAGATATCCCCCGCGACGTCGTCGAGCAGTTCCGGCTCCACCGCATCCCGACTCGCCGTCACACCACACCCCTGTCTCGCCCAGACAACCACCTGCGCGGGTCAGACTAACCCCGGCCACCGACAAGGACCGGGAGGTCGAAGGGCCCGACGCGGAGAATCATTTTTGGATAACGGTGCCCCGGTGTCGTGGCGCTGTCGACGGGTGACGCGCCGGGATCAGCTCTCGTGGTGGACGGTGACGGTGTTGTTCCGATCCCACACGGCGACGAGCAGTTGGTCGGTGGGCTTGTCGGCGCCGATTGCGAAGTCGAGTGCGAGAACCCGTCGCGTCGCCGTGGGGCCGACCGCTATGCCGACGAGGAGTAGATGGTCGAGGAAGACCTTGTCGGTGACAGCCGCACAGGTGTCCACGTCGAAAAGGTCGCACGCCATCTCTTCGGGGATCTCCTCGAGATGCACATCGCGGAACAATGACGTCGTCGACCGGGGATCGGTCAGCTCGGTGGCAAAAATGGCGAAAGCCTCAGCGGCCAAAGCCTTCACATCGAGGAGAGCGGCCTCCGCCTTGTCGAGTTCGCTCTGGTTCAGAGTCGCGTCACCGTGAATCCAATACCAGGTGCCCGCGCCGAATCCGTCTATTCCAGCAGGTAGCACCGCGCCGGCCACCGAGTCGTCGGTGAGATCGACGCGTCCCGCGAACCGGCTGGTCAGGTGATTCATGGTCGGATCGTGCCATACGTCAGGCGATGGGTTTCCGGACCGGCAGCCCACGACACTCGAATACGCGATCTCGCCAGGCGGTCATCCCGCACCGCCTCTGCGATTTGCGGCCGGTCCGCCACCACAGGCTGGTCCGTAGTTGCCGAACAGACCGGCGGCCGATGCCGATGAAAGAGCAACCAGGCCGGTTTCGCGGACTCTCGGATCTGTGGGCAGTGAGTTCGTCGCCGAGCTGGACTCGTCTCGGGATGGCTTGGCCGACGAATGTACGTCCGGTACGGCAGCGTGACGGGCCCTGTCTCGACTGGTCCATCACGGCGTCGACAGGGGCCGACACCAAATCGGACTCGGGGCATCGTGAGGACGAGGGTGGGCACAAACAAAATCAGCCCCGGTAAAAACCGGGGCTGACCTGCCGCTATGGTGGTGCGCGATACTGGGATTGAACCAGTGACCTCTTCCGTGTCAGGGAAGCGCTCTCCCGCTGAGCTAATCGCGCGAGGTGGAGACGGGAATCGAACCCGTGTGCACGGCTTTGCAGGCCGTTGCCTCACCACTCGGCCACTCCACCGTGCGAAGGGGGAAGGCTGTTCCAACTGCTAAAAGCCCTACCTCTCGAGCGGATGACGGGATTCGAACCCGCGACCCTCACCTTGGCAAGGTGATGCGCTACCAGCTGCGCTACATCCGCATTTTTGCGATCCCGGGGGCTCATTTCGGCCTCCGTGGTGCGAGACAGAACATTAGCGGACGCTCGGTGAAAGGTACAAATCTGCTGGTAGAACGCATGGAAACCGGCGTGTTACGGGTGAGGTCGCAGGGGCGGTTGCGGCCGATGCGGCGCTGTCCGAGTCTGCGAGGGGGTATTCCCTCCGTATGTCGCCCCGCGATCTCCGCCGCTGTACGTCCGGCCAAACTCACGTGCCCTCACCGCGAACGCCGCCCAGGGTGGCGATTTGGTGCCTGACCGGTAGTGCGTGCTAATGTTCCAACTCGTTCGGAGTGCCTCGGGCGCGCCGGAACCACAACAGTTCGGTCCCATAGCTCAGCGGGAGAGCGTCCGCCTCACACGCGGAAGGTCGCTGGTTCGAAACCAGCTGGGACCACTCTATATGCGCGGGTTGGAAGGTTCGGGCCAACTCATCTTGTCGCGTGCGATTGCGTGGTCAAGCCGTAAACGCGAGCGCGGCGAAGCGCGAGGTTTGTTGCATATGGGTTCGAGTGCTCGACTACCGCATGAGCGCGAAGCGTCGGGTGCGAGAGTCCTGCTTCTCGGCAGTGTGAACGGCGACCATTGCGGAGGAGCGGACGCAAGGCCTTCTCGATACCCTCGATGGTGATTCGTATCTGGCTGGATTCGGGTACGCGGGCAAAGTTTCGTCGGTGATCATCCTTCGGATCGTGTCCTTCTGACGCTCGCGCGCGGCGCGGCGAAGCCGATCGAGACGTAGCGGGTCGGGCTCCTGTCGGCGAAAACCGAGAAGTGTTGGGCAACACCCCCGGTGAACGTCGAGCATGTGGGTGGCCACCGGGGCGTCGTTACGGCTGACCCGGGTTCTTCCCTGCCCGAACCTGCCGTCGCAGCGCCGCACGCCTGCGATCGCCGTGCTAAAGTCGCCAGTCACCACAGGAGGAGGGGCATGTGGCAGCGGAGCCGACGGTCGAATCCGATCCGCAGACAGCACTTTCGACATATTGGTGGGGGTCGGCGGTGTCTTCGGAGGGCAGGCTGCCTGCTGTCGGAACGACGGCTCGACCGCCCAGCCGCTGAAACTGTACGTCGGTGCGGGGCAATCGAGACGATTCCGATCGCTTTCCATGGTGCCCGTGGTCCGGGTACGTTCACCGATTCCGACGGGCTCGTGAGCATCCAAGCGGTATTCCACCACGCTCGCGGGCCCGGTACCGCATCCCTGTCCTGTGCGCAGGTTCGAGCGTCGGCGGAAGAGGTGCACATCCGGGGGAATTCGTGGTGGCACACAGCCGATATCACGTGGAAATGCAAATTCGGTACGAAAAGGAATTCGATGACGGAACTGTTCACGGTCGCTCCGGATGACATGGATAAGACATCGGACCGGCTCGCCGATCTTGCGGTGGGCAGCGCGAAGGCCGTCGACTACGCCAAGAACAACCTCGACCTGGAGGGAAACGCCGGACTGGCATTGAAACCCGTCATGGACCGAGTGATAGAGGCTTGTAGTGAACTGGCAGCCAACTACACACGGCTGGGGACTGTTACGAGCAATGCGGCCGCGGAATTGGAGAAGGCCGCGGCCATGTACCGCACGGTCGACAGGAATCGGGCCGAAGCACTCGACAAGACCTACTCGACCGAGGCTGGGAAATGACCATCGATCCGACCCAGAAGCTCGCCACGCCGGAGGTCGAGGCGTGGTGGTCCGCCGGTGGCAAGCTGGTCGACTTCGCGCTGGGCAACGCGTACAGCGTCACCTACTATTTGAATCTGATCATATCGTTGACCGGATTCGATCCGATCAAGGAGGCGCAAGAATATCTCGGCGGCGACTGGGAGGATCTGCTGAAATCCGCGAAGGCCGTCGAGAACCTCGCGGAATTCAATTCCGCGTACAGTGCTTCGATCAGCGAGGCCATGAAGAATGTCGAATCCTCGTGGAATGGGAACGCGGCAGCCAGCGCGGATGACTACTTCGCGAAATTGACCGCAGCCATCGATGCGCAAGTCGATCCATTGACGCAGATTTCGAATACCATCGCGACCTTTGCCTGGGAGGCATACGGAATCGCGCAGGCGGTGCAAGCGCTGATACTGGAGCTCGGTGATCTGGCTATTCAATGGGTTGTCACCGAGGCGGCTGCGGCCGCGTCCGCGGGAACAGGGGTGGGCGCCGGTGCCGCGATCGTATTTCAGATAGCCGCGTCCGTGATCGCGGCGTCGATGGTCGCCAACGTCGTGAAGCAAGCCAAGCTTTACGGCAGCTTCGCCGCTGCCGCGGCTGCTGCGGCCGGGCTGCTCTTCGGACTGGTCGGAACGGCGGTCGAGTTGGAGATCCCTAGCCTGGGCGAGACTTACGATCACCCCGGAGTGAATTGATGAAACCTCACGAACCGATGCTGGATCTGGTCAACCGCGATATCGGCATGTCACGGCTCCTCTCGAAGGCCCTGATCGTCCTTACCTCCAGTCCCGGTATCGATGACGGCGTGAAGTCACAGCTCAAAGAGATCCTTCAAGGCGGGGGCACCGTCCGAGATCTGATGCATAACGAGTCGTTCATGCGTCTGGGCGACAGTGTCATTCCCAATGCGCTCGCCGATGTCGAGGCAACCTCACCTGAAGAACAGCGCCGAATGGCCGAGGCGGGTGAGAAACTGTTGGAAACATATCGCAACGACGAGGTGGATACTCCAGGACCGAACCGGAACGCACCGGCCACAACCGTCGCCCCGACCGCTCCGTCCGATTCGGTGAGACCCGGTGTGCCAGCCGAGCCTGTCGTTCCGGGAACCCGCAGGCCCAACCGCGATCTCGTCATCGGTCCGAGCGACGCCGAGGACCAAGACGACGACTATTTCCGAGAGCGGAACCGGGGCGGCTGGCTTCGATGAAGCGGATTTTCTCCGGCAGATATTACTCCCCCAACAACGGCGGCGATGTCGAAGCGGACCCTCCTACCGGCACTCCGATGACCTATCAGCGGCCGTGGACCCACGAGCACGATGAAACGATGGCGCTGCGCCGCTGCCGTGACCCGTTGGCGAACACCGGCACGCTGTGGGTGAAGACGACCAGGCCACTGCGGGTCGAACCTCTGGAACTGGAGATCGCCCGCCCACTGCCCGAGGTGTGTGCGCGTCACGGTCGCCCGGCCGAGTCGCGCATCCTCGTTCGATCCTGCTTCTACGACACAGATCAGCATCCCCGGTTCCCGCACCGCGTGCCGAGCCGGCGGCCATACGATGCCGCATCGCCGCTGCCCAGGTATGTTCCTCCGCCGGTATCGACGATCGTCGTCGGAGAATGGCCCGCTTGTGTTTGGTGTCGTCGGAGATCAGGCTTGCACCGATGGTTGTCCCGGATACTGCTGTGGACCATGGCCACCAATTTGTTCGCGGTGGTGTTCATCGCGGTGACGGATATCTGCCCGGTACAGCCAGCCCTGGTGCTCGGTGTATTTCCGGGATCACTGCTCGGTCTGGTCATATACTTCCGCCTGCGCACGAAAGTCGTTCAGCCGGTGACCTTCCGGCCGATCTACGACGAGAGATTCGTATACATCCGCGCCCACGCTCGGTTCCGCCGCGCACTCGCGGCAATGCCGGACCGACCTGCCCAACCTCAGTGATCTTTCCGCCGGATATATCGAACCGCCGACGGCGCTTTCCGCGACCGGGAAGTATTCGGTCGTGACCTGCACCGGCTCCTTCTGACCACGGAAATACGAGACGCGCCCCGCCGGGAACTTGGGTTCACGCGGTCGTATTTCGGGACGGTGCCAGGTCGTATGCCTCGACCGAGACGACAGTCGGAGAACGGAATTCGATATGAACGGATAACCGCCTTCAGACGTCGCGGCGTGGATCCAAGGGAACGGTGAATTCTACGGTCGTACCCGCCTCGGAAACCGTGAGCCGAGTATCCGGAGCAAGCGCACGCATCAGCGCCAGCCCACGCCCCCGCTGTGAATCGGGCAGACCACGCACAGCGTCCGGCCCATCCTCCCGCGGCACCCACCGCCCATGGTCGGTGACGGTGATCCGGATCGCGTCACCTTCGATGGCGGCGCTCAGACGGATCACGCCGCCGTCTCCGTTGTGACCGTGTTCGACGGCGTTCGCGCACGCCTCGTCGGCGGCGAGCAGCAGGTCGTAGAGGTGTCCGGGGTCGGGTACGTGGGGGGTGAGCCAGTCTCGTAGCCGGTGTCGTGCCGCCGACAACTCCTCGACGGCGGCGGGGAATTCACTGATCAGGGGTCGTGCCACGTTCTGGGCGTCACCCATGGTGTTCCTTCGGTAGCGAGATCATCTCCTCCACCGGCGACCTACCCCGGATCGGTGCGCGTACACCCGTGATCGAGAAGTGTGAAACAACCGATACCTCGCGCCGTGTCCGGTCGACACCCAGATCCAGCATGTGGTCCTTCCTCGCAAGGTCCGTTGTCCAGGACCCGACCCGTGCGGCACCGCGATATCCACATCGCACGATGAGAACCGTACGACAGCCTGCGGTCGATCGAGCAGGTGGACCGACGCTGCGTGGAGGGACTCCTGCCTGGCGATTGTGCCAGAATTCCGCGCCGGTACCGACACGGCTCGTTTCACACGGGTCGATCGGCTCGAACAGCGGGGCCTCGGGCGGTATAAGATTCTGTCGCTCTGCCCGCTGTGGTGCAGAGGAGAATCGACGATTCAGGGGAGGGGCCACCGGTGTTGGGAGACGTCCCCGGGAGCGCGCGTCGGGTCGGTGGGCCCAGCGTGCTGGTACCGCGTTTCGATGCGGGAGGGTCGCACGGTGAATGAGCGGCGGTCGGCGATATTGCGGGTCGAGAGACGATCGCAGGGGGCCGCGGTGATCGTCGTGGTCGACGGTGAAGTCGATCTGGCCTCGGCGCCGCTGCTGAAGGCGGGGCTGGCGCAGGCGCGACACGAGGATCCCGATGTGCTGGTCGTGGATCTGTCGGCGGTCGGGTTCTTCGGTTCGGCCGGTCTGAGTCTGCTGGCCGAGGCCTCCGAACTCGACCCGCGGAATTCTTTGCGTGTGGTCGCCACGGGTGGGCCGCTGCGCGCCATCCAGTTGGCCGCGATGGATCAGATTCTCGCGGTGTTCGCCACGGTCGAGGCGGCGCTGGGATCCTCGGAATGAGCGTCGCCGTCGCCGCTCGTCAGGGACGGCGATAGGCGAGTAGGGCGATGTCGTCGTGGTGGTCCTCGATGAACAGGCGGCGAGAGATATCGTCGACGGTCTGTTCGGGGCTCAGGTGCGCGGCGGCGGCGAGGGCGGAGGCCGCGCGGGCGATTCCGGTGTCGAGGTCTTCGTCGCGGCGCTCGACCAAGCCGTCCGTGTAGAGCAGCAGGGTGGCGGTGTCGGGAATGGTGATCGTGGCTTCGGGACGATCACGACCCGCGCGCACCGCCATCGGCAAGGACAGGGCCTGATCGAGGCGCCGGACCGGTTTCCCGGGTTCGGCCAGCAGGGCGGGGAGGTGTCCGGCGCTGCTGTAGGTCACGGTCCGGGCGTACGGGTCGATCTTCGCGCAGAAGACGGTGGCGCAGTAGGCGCCGGGGAGGTGTTGGACGAAACGGTCCAGTGCGGACAGGACTTTCGCCGGGCCGTGGTTTTCCAGCAGGAGCGCTCTGGCGGCACTGCGGAGTTGTCCCATCGCGGTCGCGGCGGGCAGTCCGTGGCCGACGACGTCGCCGACGACCACGCCGTAGCGTTCGCCCGGTAGTTCGATGACGTCGTACCAGTCGCCGCCGATCTCGAGTGCGGTGCCCGCGGGTTCGTAGCGCGCGGCGAAGCCGTCGGGCAGGTCGTTCGGGCCGAGCAGCGCGCGCTGCAAGGTCAGCGCGATCGTGCGTTGTTCGTCGTTGGCTCTGGCGCGTGTCAGCGCCCGTTGCAGGTGGCTGGTCAGTCGCACCATCAGGCCGCGGTCGGCGTCGGTGAATGGGCGGGGGTGGGCGAACTCGAGCCAGAGCAGGCCTTGGTCACCGCCGTCGTCGATCGGTGCGCCGACCGCGACCGCCGGTCCGGGAGCGTTGGCGACATCGGTGAGCGTCCCGGTTTCGGAGAGGACGCACGGGTGTCCGGTGCGGACGTATTCGGCGGCGCTCGCGGGCGCGGTGGTGGTGCTCGGATGCCGGTGCGAACTCGCGGTGACGGTCACGACGCCCGGTTGCTCGAAGGTCAGCAGCGACACCCGCGCGGCCTGCCAGCAGTCGCGCAATTCGGCCAGACCGATCTTCAGAACCTGTGCGCCGATATCGATTCCGGCGAGCAGTCCGGCCATGCGCGCGACGGCGGCGTCGCGTTCGGCGGACAGATGTCGATCGGTGACATCGCGGAGCGTGCCGACCAGCAGGGTGGCGCCGCTGCGGTCGTCGCGTAGCGAATCCAGCGATACGTCGACCCACAGTTTGTGGCCGTTTCGGTGGCGCAGCGGGAGGACGAACCGGCCGCGGCCATCGTTCTCGACGACCTCGAGCGCCGCTGTCACGAGGGCGAAACCCTCGGGATCCTGCTCGGCGGTCGGCCACCACGGGTGCGGGACCGGCCAGGGCAATTGTGGTGCTCGATAGCCGAGCAACCGGGTGAAGGCGTCGTTGATCTCGATAACCGACAGGTCGGCGGCGGCGACGAAGAAACCGTCCTGCATCGCGTTGACCAACGCGGTGCGCCACGCGGATTCGTGATTGCGCAAGCGGGCCTGGTCGAGATTGGAGCGGACCCGAGCGAGCAGGTCGGCGGAGGAGAACGGTTTGGTCAGGTAGTCGTCGGCACCGGCGGCCAGACCTTCGGCGGCGGCTTCCTCGCCCGCCCGGGCGGACAGGAAGATCACCGGTGTGTGGGCGGTCCGCTGGTCGGCACGCAACTCCCGCAACAGGGCCAGTCCGTCGAGGCCGGGCATCATCACATCGGCGAGGACGAGATCGGGCCGCGACGATCGGGCGCGGCGCAACGCGTCGTGGCCGTCGGTGGCGATCACCACCGTGTACTCGGGTCGCAGCAGGCCCGACAGGTAGGTGCGCAGGTCGGCGTTGTCCTCGGCGATCAGCACCACATCGGCCGTCGCGGGGGCGGATCCGGCGTCGGCACTGTCGGTGGATGCGCTCCATTGCAGAGCTTCGGCGACATAGTCGGCGACGATGGTGTGGGTGGGTGCGCGCACGGCCGGATCGTCGGTGTGGCGCGCCGGAAAGCGCACCGTGAAGGTCGTGCCTCGGCCCGGGGAACTCACCACCTCGGCGTCCCCGTCGTGCAGCGCGGCCAGTTCGCGCACGAGCGCCAGACCGATGCCGGAGCCCTCGTGGGATCGACCGGCCGCTCCGCGAACCTGCCGGAACCGTTCGAAGATATGCGGGAGTTCCTCGGCCTCGATGCCGACTCCGGTGTCACGCACCTCGAGGACGACTTGGTCGTCGCGCAGGCGCACGCCGATTCCGATGTCGCCCGCCAGGGTGAACTTCACGGCGTTGGACAGCAGATTGAGCACGATCCGTTCCCAATGACCCGGATCGACCATGACCGCGCGCGCCTGCTCCGGACAGTCGATGGTGAACCCGAGACCGGCGCGGCGCACCGCGGGGGCGAAGGATTCGGCGATCCCGCGCGTCAGCCCGCCCAACTCGACGGCCACCGGCTCGAAGGCGAGGTGACCGTCCTCGACGCGGCTGAAATCGAGCAGCGTATCGACCATCCGACGCAGCCGTCCCGCGTTGCGGCGGATGATCTCGACGCGTGCGCGCTGGACGGCCGCCAACGGTGCGTCTCGGTCGGTGAGCGCGTCCTGCGCGGGGCCGGTGATCAGGGTCAGAGGTGTGCGCAGTTCGTGGCTGACGCTGGTGAAGAACCTGGTCTTGGCGCGGTCGAGTTCGGCCAGTTCTTCGGCACGCCGCAGCTGTGCGGATTGCGCGTGCGCGTCGGTGATGGCGGAACCGAGGTGATCGGCGGCGAGATCGAGAAATCCGCGATAGGCGTCGTCGAACATCAGATGCGGACTGACACCGGCCAGCAGCACTCCGGTGGGTCGATCCGCGTCGATCGCCAGTGGCACTGCTACCGCGGTGACGGCGGATCCGGCCGAATTCGACTGTGCCGTCGCATCGGTCGCGGCCCGCCAGATCCACGCGCCGTCGTCCTCGGGACCGATTCGATCGGGGATGAGATGCCCCCCTGGGGATTCGGCGCCGAACGACGCGACGGCGTGCGCGCTGTCGCGCTCGGGGTCCACCAGATACGCGGCCGCGAAGGGCACGTCCTCGCGGTATCGGCCGAGCACGTCGATCGCGGCCGCGCAGACGGTCTCGACATCGACCACCTGTACCGAGCGGACCTCACCGAGTTCGCGCAACGCCTGGAGCCGCCTGGTGCCGAGCACCTGCGCGGTGGTTTCGGTGACGACGGTGAAGACACCGCCCACCTCGCGGGCGGCGGTCGGAATCGCGCTGTAGGCGAAGGTGAAATAGACCGTCTCGTCGAAGCCGTGCCGGTCGATCACCAGCGGCAGATCCTCGTGGTAACTCGACTCCCCGCAGGCCATGACGTTGTCGATCATCGCTCCGACCACCGGCCAGGCGTCGGCCCACACCACGGCGCAGGACTGTCCGAGCGCCGGATGCTTGGCGCCGAGGATCGGGACGAAGGCGTCGTTGTAGATCATCGCCAGGTCGGCGCCCCACATGATCAACATCGGAAAGGGAGAGTTGAGGCATATGCCGACCGCGGTGCGCAGTTCCGCCGACCACGTCGCGACCGGGCCGAGTCCGCTCGCCGACCAGTCGGTGTCGGTGAGCAGCGCGGCGAGTGCGCTGTCGGCGGCCGACGCGAGCATCTCCGGAGGGAATGACGGCCCCTCGGACTTCGCAGCCACGACGGCCCACCTCTCCTCCCGCGTCCGGCGTGCCCGAGCATCACGGCTCTCGGCCACCCGCGCGTCGAAGCGTAACAACCGCGCCACGCCGGTTCGGCGAGCCTGCGTGGAATCATCGACCATGGGTAGTTCAGTACCCGGGTGGCACACCCATCACCAGTCGGTCGCTTCGCGGCGATGAGCAAAGGCGCACCAGTGAACGAGATCGACGATCCGATCTATTCGGACACGACCGAACCCATCCCGGCCGAGTTCGGCCGTCATGTGATCGAACAGGCGGAAGGCGCGATCATGTTCGTCTACGGTCTCGACGAACCGGCGGCGGCGGCGGTCCTGTCCGCCCGCGCCGCCGACACCGGCCGCACACTCGCCGGGCTCGCGGCCCGCGTGCTCGCCGAACTTCCCGACCGTGCGCATCCCGAAGCGATCGAGCACACCCGTGCCCGTCTGGATCGGGTGCTGCTCGCCGCGAGTACGGTCACGCACCGCGAATAGCGGCCCGTGCGATGTGCCCCACCCGGAAGTGCGGGTGGGGCACATCGGCTCAGTTGGAGGGCAGCTGGACGACCTGGATGTAGAAGCCGTCGATCTGTTTGATCGCGTCCATGAACTGATCGAGATCGACCGGTTTGGTGACGAAGGCGTTGGCGTGCAGTCGGTAGCTGGAGAGGATGTCTTCCTCGGCGCTCGAGGTGGTGAGCATGACCACCGGGATCGCGGCCAGGTCCGGATCGGTTTTGATCTGCTCCAGGACCTGGCGGCCGTTGTATTTGGGCAGGTTCAGATCCAGCAGGATCAGGTCCGGGCGCGGCGCCTGGTCCCACGCGCCGCGACGGTAGAGGAAATCGAGTGCTTCCTCGCCGTCACGAGCCACGTGCAGGGTGTTGCCGAGGGTGTGGGTCTCGAACGCCTCACGGGTGATCAGCTCGTCACCGGGATCGTCTTCGACCAGCAGCACATCGATGATTCGACCTGGGTCACGCATCAGTGGTGTCCTTCCGGGGTTCACCGCCGAAGCGGAGTGGTACCACCCCGGCCCATACGGACTTTTTCGAGGTCGACCCCTCCAGTCAACCAGACCGATGTCACAAGTTCGCCGCGTGCGCCGAATCGGCGCTCCCGCCAGATCCGCGATCACCGGTGGGGTAACCACGTCCTGGCGGCGGAGACCAACGCGCGCACGCCGATCGACAGTGTCGGTTCGATGACGGGGGCGTAGCGGGGCGAATGGTTCGACGGCACGGTGAGCAGTGCGGGGTCGGTCATATCTCCCGTGCTGAACAGCGACGGATCCGCGCCGCCGAGTAACCAATAGGCCAGTGGGGCACCGGATTCGGTGGCGAGGATGCCGACGTCCTCGCTCCCCGCGCCCGCTCCGGGATCCAGGAGGTCGTCCGGGCCGAGCCAGGTCGCGAAAGCGGCGAGACTGCTGCGCAGTGCGTCCGGATCGTTGGCGACGACGGGGAAACGTTCGATCTCGGTGATCATCGGTTCTTCGGGCGCTCCGGCCGTCGCCGCTTCGCCGCGCACGATGCGTTCGACGCTGTCGAGGATGCGGCGGCGGACGGCTGTGTCGTAGCTGCGGATGTTCAACTGGATCTCGGCGTGGCCGGGAATCACGTTCGCGGCGTCGCCCGCGTGTATCGATCCGACGGTCAGTACCGCCGTCGCGGTGCTCGGGATCTCCCGGGAGACGACGGTTTGCAGGCGAAGTACCACCGCGGCGGCGAGTACCACGGGATCCACCGACGCTTCCGGCATCGATCCGTGCGCGCCCCTGCCGACGAGCCGCACGCGCAGCGAGTCCGATCCCGCGTACGACGGGCCCGGATGCCCGCCGATCTTGCCCGCAGGCAGGGGAGCCACGTGCTGACCGAGGACGACATCCGGTTTCGGGAACCTGTCGAACAGGCCGTCGTCGACCATGGCCCGCGCGCCCGCGCCCAACTCCTCGGCGGGCTGGAAGACGAGCAGGACGGTGCCGCGCCAATCGGAGGTGTCGGAGGCGAGGATCTGTGCCGCGCCCAGCAGACAGGTGACGTGCAGGTCGTGCCCGCACGCGTGCGCGACGGGCACGGTGTCGCCGTTCCCGTCGATGGCCGTGGCGGTGCTGGCGTAGTCGAGCCCGGTGTCCTCCCGGAGGGGGAGTGCGTCCATGTCGGCCCGCAGCAGGGTGGTCGGACCCGTGCCGTTCTTCAGGACGCCGACCACACCGGTCTTCCCTATCCCCGTGGTGACCTCGAACCCCGAGGCCCGTATCCGCTCCGCGACGATCGCGGCGGTGCGGTGCTCCTGGAATCCGAGCTCCGGGTGTCGGTGGATGTCCCTGTACACGTCGACGAGTGTCGGATCGATCGCGATGCCGGATTCGGTCATGGGATTTTCCTTCGATGTCGTCTCCTGCCGGGCAGATGACCCATCCATCAGGTTTTTCCATGAAGCTGGC
This sequence comes from Nocardia noduli, assembly GCF_019038455.1. Lineage (NCBI taxonomy): Bacteria > Bacillati > Actinomycetota > Actinomycetes > Mycobacteriales > Nocardiaceae > Nocardia > Nocardia noduli. The sequence continues at coordinate 44,019 of NZ_JAFMPL010000004.1, read as the reverse complement.
TGCGCGGAAACGCACCACGATTCTCCCACGCTCGCGTACGCCCCGGGAGATCTCTCGGACACCGCGCGGACCGTTCCGGAGCCGTCGCTCGTCACACGGTTTCGGATCTCGGTGCAGGGTCCGCCTTGCTGCAACCCCTCGAACGCCGACCTGCATGATGGGCGCATGCTTCCCACCGACGACTTGGTCCAGGCCGCCCGCCGCCCAGCCGTGATCGACACGCCGCTCGGCATCGTCGAATTCTCCGTCTCCCTCGGATCGGAAGTTCTGCCCGTGGTGCCGAATGCGGTGTGGCGCTTGCCGAATGGCGCGCATCTGCACCGGTGGCAGCATTCGGACGCGGCGGTCGACCTGCTGATCGGAAGTATCGACGCACCGCCGTGGGACGGGAGCGAACCGATTCCGATGTGGGCCGGAATCTGGCAGGTGCGGGCGACCGCGGAGGTGTCGGGGTTGGTCTTCTCCGCCGAACTGACCGATCTGCCCGCCGACGCGTGCGGCGGGCCCGACCCCGGCGAATGTCTCGCGGCCGTGAGTGTCGAGAACGAGCATTTCATGGTGTCGATCGGCGGCCCGGATTCCGAACTGCTCGCCATGCAGGCCGCCGACGGTCGGCTCGTCCCCTCCGGCTGGGCGCGCCTGCTGCCGACCGACGTGGACGACACCATCACCGAATACGGTGTGCGATACGCGGATCCGGCCCGCGTGGCCTGGCATCTGCCCGGCCTCGCCGCCGCGGACGTGGCCCGATTGTGCATCGCGACCGCGTGGTGTCCCCGCGACGACGACCGACCGGCGGCCTGGTTCGCGGTCGACATCCCGCTCGATACCGCCTACTACCAATTGACCGCCGGTCCGACCTGAGCGCGTCCCGGCGGATTCAGCGGCTCGGATGCTCGCGCGCAGGCGGGGCGGGAACGGCAGGTTCGGTAGTGTCATCGAATGCCGTTGTGGGACAGTGATATCCGATCGGGCGGTATTCGGTGGAAATGACGGCGGCTCGGGATGCGTTGTCCGGAAGCGAACGGCTGTGCGGGCCGGGCCTCGGATCGCATACGGTGATCGGGACGACCCGCTCGGGAGGAGAATTCGGTGAAGATTCGATTCGGGGTCGGTACCGGCGCGGGCACCGACCCGGATGCGCTGCCCGAACTCGTCGACCGGCTCGAAGCCGCGGGCGTCGATTCGCTGTGGTTCTCCGAACTGGTCTACTCTCAGGCCGTCGATCCGGTGGTCGGGATGGCGTTCGCGTTGTCGCGGACCACCCGGTTGAAAGTCGGTACCTCGGTGGCGATCCTGCCCGGCCGCCATCCCGTGCTTGTCGCCAAACAGTTGGCGTCACTGGCGGCGCTCGCCCCCAAGCGGGTACTGCCGGTGTTCGGGTTGCAGCCCGCGGGCGGCAACGAACGCGACCTCTTCCCGGTGCCCGGCCGGCGCGGCGCCGTCTTCGACGAATCGTTGCGGCTGCTGCGTGCGGTGCTGCGCGCCGACGACGTGGATTTCGACGGCGACTACTTCTCGGTGCGCGGGGCCACGGTGGGGCGGCGGTCCGCGCGTCCGCTCGATATCTGGCTCGGTGGCCGGGTGCCCGCCGCCTATCGCCGCATCGGCCGCTACGGCGACGGCTGGTTGGGCAGCTTCCTGACGCCCGAGGAAGCCGCGGCCGGGGTGGCGGCGATCAACGCCGAGGCCGCCGAGGCGGGACGCGAGATCGAAGCCGATCACTTCGGAATCACCGTATTCGTGGCCGAGGACGGTATCCCCGCGGAAGCGGCGGCGCGGATCGGACGGCAGCGCCCCGGCGTGGACCCGGCCGATCTGATCGCGGGCGGTTGGCCGGAGTTGCATCGGCTGATCGACGGCTACCTCGCGGCCGGACTCAGCAAATTCGTGGTGGTACCCGCGGGCGGCAAGCCGATGGACGGTTTCGTCGACCGCTTCGTCGCCGAACTGGTGCCACGCCAGAACTGACCGTTCGCCTCCGGGGCCGCTGTCGAGATCCGGTCGCGGACGTTCGTCGAATTCCACGACGCCGAACCACCCGGCTGCGAAATGATCGGACAACCGTGGCGGAGTGTGATGGAGCCGCGTGGTAGCGGCAGGGATTTCGGGTAACTCTTCCCCGAGGGATAGGCAGGCGGGAGATTCGCACATGGACGATATGTGGTTCGGTCACTATCGCCTGGAACGCCTGCTCGGTAGCGGGGGCACCGGTCGGGTCTGGTCGGCACGCGACACCCGCACCGACAGGGACGTGGCCCTGAAGGTGCTCACGGCCGAGGTCGGGGCCGACCCCGCGTACCGGCAGCGCTTCACCAGGGAGGCCCGCCTGGCCGCGCAGTTGCGCGGTCCGCACACCGTGCCGATTCACGGCTTCGGTGAACTGGACGGGCGGCTCTACCTGGATATGGCGCTCATCGAGGGAGTAGACGGAGCCGAACTGCTGCGCCGCGACGGGCGGCTCGCTCCGGAAGCCGCAGTCCGGATCGTCACGCAGGCCGCCGTCGCCTTGGACGCCGCGCATCGGATCGGACTGGTCCATCGCGACGTCAAACCGTCGAATCTGATGGTGACGTCGACCGGGTACGTGTACCTGATCGATTTCGGCACGGCGGTCAGCGCGGGCCAGCGCCCGATCACCGCCACCGGCAACATGGTCGGCACACTCGGATACGTGGCGCCGGAACGCTTCGGCGGGACCGCCGACGCTCGCTCGGACCAGTACTCACTGGCGTGCGTGCTCTACGAACTACTCACCCGCCGCAGGCCTTTCGGCGACGGTGACGCGCCGCAGCAGGTGTGCGCGCACCTGATGTCGACACCGCCGATGGCGAGTGACCTTGTCGCCGCCGTACCCCCGGAGCTGGACGCGGTGATCGCGCGCGCCTTGGCCAAGGAGCCGGGCGACCGTTGGTCCACGGCGGGGGAATTCGCGGCGGCGGCCCATGCCGCGGTGACGGGGCGGGATCTGCCGACCGTGGAGATCGGGCCGGTGAGCGTTCCGGGGCCCGCGATAGCGACGATCGGTACACCGGTGGCTGACACAGCCTGTATGCCGGGCCCCGCGATCGCGACGGTCGGTATGCGGACACCGAGCACATCCCCTATGCCGGGGATCGCGACGGTCGGTGCGCCGACAGCGGGCACATCCGGTATGCCGGGCCCCGCGCCCGCGACGGTCGGTATGCAGACGGTCGGCACATCCCCTATGTCGGTGTCGGCGATAGAGACGATCGACATGCAGGCGGCGGGTACAGACCGTATGTCAAGATTCGCGACATCGGTCGGTGTCCTCGGGGCCGAGGCCGCCCGAACACACTCGTCCGGTCCGTCGAACCGGCGGGCACGCTCGGCCGCCGCGGTATTGGCCGCACTTTTCGCGGTGATCGGCGGTGCGCTGTGGCTCGGCACGCCCGGCACCGGCGAGACCCACTCCGCTACTCCGACGACCCGGCCCGACGTCACCGTGGTGCCGCCGACCGCAGCACCGATCGCCGCGCCGCCGATCGCGCTCACCCCGGTGGCGGGGTGGCCGTGTGACCCGGCTGTGCAGGGCACCGGATTCGACCGGGACGGTGTAGCGCTGCGCTGCACCGACTTCGGGGGCACCGCGAGTTGGGCGTCGCCGGTACCGCAGACCGTTCAGGCCGGACCGGCGCACGACGACGATATCGTCGGCCCTCCCGGGCAGGGTCACGGCAATCCGGGCCATGGAAATCCTGGTCACGGCAACGGCAAGGACAAGCGGGGCACACCGAACAAGTAGCGGCAGCACCGTATGTACTGACGACGTGGATGACGTGGCGACGGCGTTGCCGGTGCGCTATGTGGTGCGATGTCTGCCGGTCGAATGCTCCGCTTCGTCGACGGTCTCGGATGTCGGGTCGATCTTCTCGGCGTATTCGCGTTTCCGGTCCAACTCGTCACGTGAGGACGCCGCCGCGCTGCGGTGTTCGGATGCTCGCTGTTCCAACCCGGCGGCACGCGCCGCTTCGGCGTCGGCCTGCGCGGCGGCCGCACGCGCCTCGGCGGCGGTCTCGTCGGCGATCGCTTCACGCTGACGGACCTGTCGGGACTCCGCGACGGTCTCGGCGCGGATCTGCTCGGCTTCGGCACGGCGCTGTTGGAGGCGTCTGCGTTGCAGTGCCCATCCCAGTGCTGCCAGGAGCAGGACTACGACGATCACGATGACGATGATCCAGACGATGGTGCTCGTGGCCATCTTCGACTCCTCGGAGTTCGGTCGCGGCCGCTCGTGGCCGCCGACCGGTCAGTAATAGTGGCGGCGGCCCCCGACGGCGCGGCCCATCGATCCCAAGAGCAGCAGCACCAGGCCGACGACCAGGACGACGAGGCCGATGGTCCACAGAATCGGAATGTCGAAGAGGAAGCCGAGCAGGAGCAGGATGATTCCGATGATGATCATGGTGACTTCTCGTATTTCGATGGGTGGCCCGGAAACGCGAGCCGTGGGTGAGCGCCGGTGACGAAGAGCTGTCCTCGAACTCGGCGCGGGCATATTCGCTGTCGCCCGTGATTCGGTCGCCGGACCGGATCGCGATTGCCTATGGCATGTGACCAGCGACTTTCATGGGTAGACCCTCAGTCAACTCCGCTGGATACACGGCTGTCAACGTCGTCGATACCGGGTATTCAGTCGTCGTGTCGACGTAGTGCGGAGGGTTTGTGTACGGCATCGCGCCCGCTTTTCGCGCTGCGCACTCGATATTGCGGTTCGTCCTCGGACGCTCGCACCGTGCGTCCAGCGGCCTCGGTATCGGAGGTGATCACTTCTTCCACCTCACCCTCGGCGGTGCCGCCGTGGCTGTTCCATTCGACTGCGTCGCCTGTGCGGAACGATCGCTTCATGGCCGGCTCCTGATTCGTCTCGGATACGGACGCTCTACCCGCCTGACGAGATCGGAAACCGAAAGTTTGCTGGGTCAGGAAGGTTGTGACGGCCGACCGCGGTCAGCCCTGCGGCATCCGTTCGATGGTGGCGCAGGTCGCCCCGTCGGGTCCGTCGAGCATGAACGAGCGACGCCCGACCAGATCGTTGACGGAGAACGTGGAATCGATGCCACGGAATTCGAACTCGCCGTTCCTGTCGGCCTCGAATCTGCCGAACTTGGCGGTGAGATCTCCGACGGCGGCGGTTGCGAAATTGGCCGGATCGGGGCGATACGCGGGGGATTTGCTCAGGTCCATCGGGTCGAGGAGACGGCCGACGCCTTCGCATCCCTTTCCCGCGGCGGTGACGAATTCGTGGATGGAGGCGGAGTACTGCTCGCGAGGGTCGAGGCCGGTGAACGACGCCTCGATGAGGACGGTCTCGTCGAGCGGGACGAATTCGACCCGGCCCGACAGCGATCCGCTCTTCAGTTGCGCGACAACGGGATCGAACCTCGGCGCGGGAGCGGCGGAGGCGGTGGCTGTCCATCCCAGGGCGGTCGCGGAACTCGCGACGACCACACCGGCGATGAACAATGACGTCGATCGGCGACCGGGTACAGACATCATGCCTCCGTTGAACATCAGCGCGAGCGTCTCGGTGCGAGGGAAAGCACGGGGAGGCGGGACCGTCGAAAACCCCCGGCGTTCCAGGGGGCTCGACCCGCTGACACTGATTCGGAGCCGTCGTCGTCCCGGATTGGTCCGACCGGACCCGCAGCGCTGTCGGTGGCGCCGAACGCTACGGGTTTCCGTTCAGCGGAATTCCCGCACGACTTCGATCCGTCCGATGATGTGGCGGTTGAATTCGTCGAGTTCCTCGGCGGGTACCCACAGTTCGAGGATCGTCCGGCCACCCGCCTGACGAACGGGATATCCGGCGGCGAACCCGGCATCGATCTCGAACCGGGTCACGTAGCCGACACCGGACGCCGGGACGTTCCAATCCCGCGCGATCCGTATCGCGTAGTCCTCGTTCAGGACCGGGTAGAAGATCGGCTGATCCGGCAGGCGCGGTGGCCATGCCGTCCATCCCGAGGCCTCGACGAGCGCCAGTTCCTCCGGACCCGTCGGTCGCCACAGGGTCAGTGTCTCGCGTCGCTCCATCGCCGTTCCTCGGTCGTGTCGTATTCGGTGCAGCATCGCATCGCCGGACTCTCGACAGCCAGTCGTTTTCCTGCGACGGGGGTTCGGCAGGGATTCAGCTCACACGCCGAGTTGGAAACGTGCGCTGCGGACGGCGTCGAAGCGTTCGGGCACGACTCGATCGATGAGGGCGGCGATACGGCCGAGGACCGGGCCGATACGGCGGGGGCGGTCGATGACGGCGTCGCAGATCGCCTGCGCGCCCTGCTCGGGGGTGAGGGCGGCCGCGTTCCGGTAGAGCGGGTTGGGGGCGATCATCTGTGTGCGCACGAGCGGCATGTAGACGGAGGTGAATCGTATGTTCTCGGTGAGGGTTTCGACCTGGAGGTTGGCGGTGAGCGAATCGAGCGCGGCCTTCGACGCGACATAGGCGCTGTATCCGGGGCCGCCGAACAGGTTGGCCACCGACAGGACGGTGACGACCTGTCCGTCGCGCCGTTCGCGCATGCTGGGGAGCAGGGCGAGCATGAGGCGGGTCGGGGCCAGGTAGTTGAGCCGCATGGTTCGTTCGTAGTCGTGGAAGCGGTGGTAGGACTCGTCGAGGCGGCGGCGGATGGAACGGCCCGCGTTGTTGACCAGGATGTCGACGCCGCCGTGATCGGCGAGGATCCGGGCCGCCGTCGCGTCGAGCGCGTCGAAATCATTGAGATCGCAAGGATATACGGCCGCTTTGCCGCCGAGGCCCTCGATCTGCGCGGCGACCTCGCGCAGTTCGGGTTCGCGTCTGGCGATCAGTGCGACGGTGGCGCCCGCCGCCCCGATACGCACGGCCGCCGCGCGGCCGATGCCGGAGGACGCGCCGGTGATCACCACCGTCCGGCCCGCCACCCGCTCGTCGAGCGTGTGCCGCCTGCGCAGTCGGGACAGGCTCACCTGGGTATCGAGGCTGTGCTTGATCAGGTGGGGTAGCTCGCCGATTCCATACATAGTGATGAATCCTAATTTATATAACTAGTGATGTACATTGCCGGAATGGACGCCGCCAGCCTGCATCTTCTCGCTCGTCGCCTGCGGGCCGTCGCCTTCGCCGCGACCGGCAATACCGGCCCGCGCCGATTCGCCCCGAGCGACTACGCGGTCATCGAGGATGTCGCGGTGCATCCCGAATCCTCGATTCGCGAGATCACCGACCGGACGGCGATCGTGCAGAGTCTGGTGTCGCGCATCGTGGCCCGATACCGCGACGAGGGTCTGCTGGTGACCGCGCCCGATCCGGCCGACGGACGCCGCGTCCTGGTGAGCGTCGATCCGGCGACGATGGTCGAGGTGTTCCGGACCCGCGGACGCGCGCCCATCGAGACCGCGCTGATCGCGGAAATGCCCCGGTTGTCCCCGGAGCAGCAGCGTCGGATCGTGGAGTTGTTGGACGAGTTGGCCGACCTGGTTGGCGCCGCAGGTCCCGAGTCCGACGCCGGTTCGTCACGCCGGTAGTGGTCCGCATCGATTCTGTATCGCTCTTTGCCCCATGACTATGGTGGTGAGGAAAGCCTTACCTAAAGGTGTTGATCGGAAGCTCGAGGTAGTGCCATGGAACCGGATCGGGACACGAAGCTGCCCTTGACCTCGGCCCAGCGCGAAGTGTGGTTCGCCCAGAATCTCCACGGCGATGTGCCGCTCACGATCACCCAGTACACGGATGTGACGGGTCCGCTCGATCGTGGCGTGTACGCCGCGGCCGCCAGGTACGCGGCGCGTGAGTTGGGCGGCTACCTCGGATTCGGCGTCGACGACGACGGCACGCCGTGGCAGCGGCTCGAATTCGACCAGTACGACGAGGTCGATTTCCTGGATATGACCGCGGAGCCGAATCCGCACGCCGCCGCGCTCGCGTGGATCGGGCGGGACCGGCGTACACCGGTCGACGTGACCGTCGACGCGCCCATGTGGTCCACGATTCTGCGGATCGGTCCGGAACATCACCTCGTCTACACCCGCGCGCACCATCTCGTACTCGACGGATACGGCGCGATGACGCTGGCACGACGGCACGCGCAGATCTACGGGCAGATGCTCGACGGCGTCGAACTCGCGCCGCCCGCGCTCGGCACCCCGGACATCCTGCTGGAGGCCGATCGCGCCTATCGGGCATCGACTCGGTTCGAGACGGATCGCCGCTACTGGGCCGACCGCGTCGCCGGATTGCCGGAAGCGGTCGGTCTCGCGACCCGTCCCGGGGAGCTCGCCGCGCATTCGGTGGTGGCCGGTGCCGATCTGGACGCGGAGCCGCTGGAGCGGGTCTCCGGCGGCGCGGGGACGGCGGCGGTGCTGGTGGCGGTCTTCGGCGGGTACCTCGCGCGAGTGACGCGCGCACCGGAGGTCACCCTGAGTCTGCCGGTGGCGGCGCGGACGACGGCGGCACTGCGACGGTCCGCCGGTTCGGTGAGCAATGTGGTGCCGCTGCGTCTCCCGGTGCCGGAGTCGGCCCGGCTGGCCGATCTGATGACGTCCGCGCGTGCCGAACTGAGCGGCGCGCTGCGGCATCAGCGCTATCGCGGCGAGGATATGATCAGGGAAGCCGATGGTGGCGGAACACGCTATGGCACACGAGATTTCGGACCCGCGGTCAACATCATGAACTTCCAGTCCTCGGTGGAACTCGGCCCGGCGCATGGCACCCTGCATCTGCTCGGCACCGGTCCGGTGCCGGATCTGACGCTGAATGTCTATCCCGGTTCCGCGAACGGGCTCCGCGTCGAATTCGAGGGGAACCCGAACCGCTACACGCCCGCCGAACTGGCCGCGCATCACGCGCGTTTCCTGTGTCTGCTCGACCATCTCATCGGTGATCCCTCGGCGACGGTCGGCGGGTTCGACCTGGTCGACGAGGAAGAACGCCGGGCGTTGGTGCCGTGGCGCGGTCCGAAGACCGGTCCCGCCGACACACTGGCGGCGTTGATCGCCTCCGCGGTGCGCCGCGATCCGGACGGCACGGCCGTGGTGTACGGCGAATCACGCTGGACCTACCGGGATTTCGATATCCGCACCGACGTATTGGCGCGTGCGCTGATCGAGGCGGGCGCGGGACCGGAGCGCCTGGTGGTGACGATGCTGGAGCGGTCGGCCGAATCGGTGGCGGCCGTGTGGGCGGTCACCAAGGCGGGCGCGGCGTTCGTCCCCGTCGATCCGAGCTACCCCGACGAGCGGATCGAATACGTGCTCGCCGACAGTGGCGCCGAGATCGCGCTCACCACAGCCGAATACGCGGACAAACTGCCCGAGGGCACGCGGGTGATCCTGCTCGACGATCTGCTCTCGACGCCTCCGGGCGAGCATCGCGGCCCGGTGACCGACGCCGAGCGCACCGCGGCGCTGTCGGCCGCGCATCCGGCGTATCTGATCTACACCTCCGGCTCGACCGGTCGCCCCAAGGGGGTCATGGTGACGCACGGCGGATTGGCGAATCTGGCCGCCGAACGTCGCGATCGCTACGCCCTGCGCCCCGGTGCGGTGGCACTGCACCACGCCTCACCCGGATTCGACATGGCGGTGGGGGAGCAGTTGTGCGCCCTCGCCGGGGCCGCGACGCTGGTCGTCGCCCCGCGGTTCGTCGTCGCGGGCCCCGATCTCGCCCAACTGATGCGACGCGAACGGGTGAGCAACGCGATCATCACCCCCGCCGTGCTGGCGACCCTCGATCCGGCGACGCTGCCCGATCTGACGGTGCTCGGCGTCGGCGGTGAGGCGATCAGGTCCGATCTGGTCGACGCGTGGGCCCCGGGTCGGCTCATGCGCAACGGCTACGGTCCCACCGAGGCCACCGATATCGCGACCATCGGCGAACTGGTCGAAGGTCGGCCGGTGACCATCGGCGCGCCGCTGCGCGGATTCCACGCGGTGGTGCTCGACGTGGCGCTGCGGCCGGTCCCGCCGGGCGTGCTCGGCGAGTTGTATATCGGCGGGCCCGCGCTGGCCCGCGGCTACCACGGCCGCGCCGCGCTGACCTCGGACCGTTTCGTGGCCGACCCGTTCGGTCCGCCCGGCGGGCGGCTGTACCGCACCGGCGACCTGGTGACCATCACCGACGACGGCTCGGGCACCGGATACGCGCTGCTCTATCACGGACGCGGCGATTTCCAGATCAAGGTGCGCGGGCATCGGATCGAACCCGGTGAGATCGAGACCGTGCTGACCTCGTTGCCCGGGATCGCCCGCGCCGCCGTCACCGCGCACACCGATCCGCGCACCGGAACGCATCTGGTGGCCTACCTGGTGGCCGAACCGGGGGCGGGGATCGTCCGTCCCGCAGTCCGGGCGGCGGTGGCACGGCTGCTGCCCTCCTATTTGCGCCCGGCCGCCTACGAGGTGCTGGAGACGCTGCCGCTCACCACGAACGGCAAACTGGACACTCGGCGGCTGCCCGCGCCGGTCTTCGGGCAGAACGAATTCCGCGCCCCGGCCGGAATCGCGGAGGAACGTGTGGCCGCCGTCTTCGCCGAGGTGCTCGGGCCGTCGAAACCGATCGGCGCCGACGACGATTTCTTCACTCTCGGCGGTACCTCGCTGTCGGCCACCCGGGTCGCGGCCCGGCTCTCGGTGACCGTCCGCACGTTGTTCGACGCGCCGACCGTCGCGGAACTGGCCGCCGTGCTCGCGCACGCGACGGCCGCGCACCGTCCCGAACTCGTCGCGCTGCCGCGTCCCGAACTCGTGCCGCTCGCGCCCGCGCAATTGCGGCTGTGGCTGCTCAACCAGCTGCTGCCCGATTCCGCCGCCTACCACCTGCCGGTCGCCGTGCGACTGACCGGACCGTTGGACCGGGTCGCCCTCGCGACCGCGCTGCACGCCGTGCTGGACCGGCACGAGGCGCTGCGCACCGTCTACCCGGAGGCGGGGACCTCCGCGCGCCAACACCTGTCGAGCGTCGCCGACGCGGCGACGGCCATCGATCTCGCACCGCACGAGATCGACGCCGATCTCACGACCGCCGTGCACCGCTTCGCCACCGAACCGTTCGACGTGGCGGTCGACCCGCCCGTGCGCGCCCGCCTGTTCCGGTCCGCCGGTGCCACCGACGAGCACGTGCTTGTCCTGGTCGCCCATCACATCGCCGCCGACGGCTGGTCGCTCGGTCCGCTGATCGCCGATCTCACCGCCGCGTACACGGCGGCGCGGGCCGGGACCGCACCGGCGTGGGATCCGCTGCCGGTGCGGTACGCCGACTACGCGCTGTGGCAACACGCGCTGCTCGGTGACCCCGCCGACCCGGAATCGACCGCGTCCGGACAACTCGCCTACTGGCGTTCGGTACTGGCCGATGCCCCCGACCGACTCCCGTTACCGTCGCGTCGCGGGCGGCGGGGTGAGCGCGGTGAACGCGGGGCGGCCGTCACGGTCGACCTCGCCGCGCCGAGCCGCGCGCTGGGCGACAGCACCCCGTTCATGGTGGCCTTCGCCGCCTACGCGGTGCTGCTGCACCGGCTCGGCGACCGCACCGACATGGTGATCGGCACACCCGTGGCCGGACGCGGACATCCCGCGCTGGACCGGATGGTCGGGATGTTCGTCAACACGGTGCCGCTGCGGGTCCGGATCGATCCGGACACCTCCTTCCGCGAACTCGTCGCCGCCGTGCGCACGATCGCGCTCGATGCCTTCGACCACGCCGACATCCCGTTCGACCGCGTCATCGACGCTGTGGACGCACCCCGCGTCGAAGGCGGACATCCGTTGCTGCGCACGGTCTTCTCCTTCGAGAACCTGCCCGCGCCACCGCCACTGGTCCTGGACGGAATGTGCCTGGAACTGCTCGATCTGCCTCAGGACATCGCGCAGTTCGACCTCACCCTCACCGTGCGGGAGAACCCGCCCCGCGCCACCTTCCGCTACGACACCGCCGTATTCGACGCGGCCGACGTCGACCATTTCGCCGCCGGATACCGGACCGTCCTGGCCGCCGCTCTCGCCGATCCGGACCGCCCCGTGCGCGAGCTGGGGGATATCGCCGAGATCGACGGGGCCGTCACCGACGCCGAACCGCGGGGGAGTCGGGCCACCGGTGACGTGCCGTCCGCCCCGGCGACCGCCCGCGAACACGCCATCGCCGCGGTCTTCGCCGAGGTGCTCGGACTGGATTCGGTGGGCCCCGACGACGACTTCTTCGAACTGGGCGGCACCTCACTGCTGATGTTCACCCTGCGCACCGCGCTGGCCGACCGACTCGGCCTGCACGTCGAGCCGCGCGCGCTGTTCGCGGCCGCGACCGTGCGCGCTCTCGCCTCGGCCGAGCACGACGCCGATCCGCGTCGCTTCGCCGAAACCCTGTCCGCCGACGCCGAACTCGACGACGATTTCACCGTCGACGGCCTGGATCCCGCGGATCCGGACGGGCCGCTGCTGCTCACCGGCGCCACCGGATTCCTCGGCGCCCACCTGCTGCGTGAACTGCTCGACAACACCGCCCGCGAGGTGTTCTGCCTCGTCCGCGCCACCGACCGGGCCGACGGGCTGCGCAGGCTGCGCGCCGCCCTGGCGAGCTACGACCTCGCCAACGACGACCTGCCCGATCGCGTCACCGCCGTACCGGGCGATCTCGCCGAACCCCGGCTCGGACTGGATCGGGCGAGTTTCGACACGCTGGCGGGACGGCTCTCGGCCATCGTGCACAACGGCGCGCTGGTGAACCATCTCGCGACCTACGGGCAGTTGCGCGCCGCCAATGTGGGCGGCACCCGCGAGGTGCTGCGTCTCGCGGCGTCGGCGCGGGCGATCCCGGTCCACCTGGTGTCGACCCTGGACGCGGTGCTCGGGCCGGACCGTACCGGTTTCGTCGACGAGAGCACCGAGATCACGGCGGCCGAGGTGAACAGGCACGGCTACGTCGCGGGCAAATGGGTGGCCGAACAACTGGTGCTGCGCGCGGGCGAACGCGGCTTGCCGGTCGCGGTGTATCGCCCTGGCCTGGTCGGCGCTTCGGCCCGCACCGGCGCGATATCCGCCGACGACTCGCTGTGGACGATGGTCCGTGCCGCGGCGCTGCTCGGGACCGCGCCCGACGTGGGTGACGCGGTGGTGTCGCTCGCACCGGTCGACTACGTCGCCGCGGGGATCGCGGCACTGGTCGTGCGCGGTATTCCGCACGGTGAGCGCTACCACCTCGTGAACACCGAACCGACTCCGGTCGCGGAACTGCTGACCGGACTGGTGCGCCTGGGCTACCCGATGCGCACGGTCACACCGGAACAAGCCCAGCTCGCACTCGCCGAACGACTGGGGGAATACGGTGTGGCACCGGGCGACGATCTGGCCCGGGCCGCGCTGCTCGTCGGCAATTACGTCGACGTGGACGCGACCGGTCTCGCGGATCTGGTGCTCGACGACACCGCGACCCGCACCGCGCTCCTCGGCACCGGAATCAGTTGCCCGAGAGTCGACCGCGCCGTGATCGATCGTTGCCTGCGCAGATTCCAGGAAACGGGTCTGCTCGCGCCCGCCCGGTCCACGGTGCGATAACCGATTCGGCCGGTAGCCGAACCCGCGCTACCGGCCGAATCACCAAGCCATCGACTACCGGACCCGCCGTAGCGGCGCACGTCAGCGCCCCGCACCGCCGCGAGGGCCGGTGCACGACAGTCCATCCCGGTGCACCTGGGCGTGAACCGGGACGAACAGTCACGAATCGGTCAGAGCTGGACCCAGACCGACTTCGTCTTCATGTAGCCCTCGATGCCTTCCTTGCCGAATTCGTGGCCCCAGCCGGACTGCTTGTAGCCGCCGAACGGGACGCCGTGGTCGAAGACCAGCTGGCAGTTGAGCGAGACCGTGCCCGCGTCGAGCCGCTTGGCGAGGTTGTGCGCGCGACTGAGGTTGGTCGTCCACGCGGTGGCCGCCAGACCGTAGGTCGTGTCGTTGGCCATCGCGACGGCCTCGTCGTCGCTGTCGAACGGCAGGACGGTGACCACGGGGCCGAAGATCTCTTCCTTGTACAGCCTGCTGGTCGCGGGATCGACGTTCGCGAGCACGGTCGGATGCACGAAGTAGCCGGTGCGGTCGAGCCGATGTCCGCCGGTGACGACCTCGACGCCGTCCTTCTTGCCTTCGTCGAGGTAGCCCATGACGCGGTTGAGCTGCTTCTGGCTGATCAGCGGGCCGATCATCGAGCCCTCTTCCTTCGGCCCACCGAGTTTCAGGTTGTTCGCCACGGTCGCGATACCTTCCACGACCTGGTCGTAGACACCGCGCTGGACGAAGATGCGCGAACCGCAGACGCAGCCCTGGCCGGAGTGCACGAAGATGCCCATCGCCGCCATCATGATGGCCATGTTCAGATCGGCGTCGTCGTAGATCAGGACCGGCGACTTGCCGCCGAGTTCGAGCATGACCTTCTTGAGGTTGCCCGCCGAGGCCTGCACGATCTTCTTGCCGACCTCGGTCGAACCGGTGAAGGCGATCTTCTCGACATCGGGATGCGCGGTGAGCGCGGCGCCCGCGGTGTGGCCGTAGCCGGTCACCAGGTTGACGACACCGTCGGGAACGCCCGCTTCGCGGATGATCCGGTCGAGCAGCACCGCCGACAGCGGCGTCTCCTCGGCGGGTTTGACGATGGTGCTACAGCCCGCGGCCAGGGCGGGCGCGATCTTGGCGCACGCGTTGAAGACCGGGCCGTTCCACGGGAAGATCAGGCCGACCACGCCGTAGGGCTCTTTGAGGGTGTAGGCGTGCATCTCGGCGAACGCGCCGGAGACGCCGCCCTGCATCTGCACCTCGTGCGCGGTGCCGTTGACCTTGGTGCACCAGCCCGCGTAGTAGCGGAAGAACTCCGCGCAGGTGGGCACGATCATCTTCGCCTGGGCCAGCGGCATGCCGGTGTTGAGGGAATCGAGTTCGGCGAGTTCGTCGAGGTAGTGATCCATCAGATCCGCGATGCGCCACATGATCTTGGCCTTCTCGCGCCCGGGCAGACCGTTCCAGACACCCGATTCGAACGACGCCTTCGCACGGGCCACGGCCTCGTTCACCGCGTCCTCGCCGCAGTCGGTGAACTCGGTGATCTGTTCCTCGGTCACCGGATCGATGATCGGAATGACATCACCCGTGCCGGGGCGCTTCTGTATTTCGTCCAAAATCGACTGCAGCGTCATTGCGGATTCCTTCTCGTGGCCGAGGCAATCGATGCGATTCGAATGCTGTGCATCTGCTTAGCATCGAGTCGGAGGCGCGGTCAAGGTCTTCGGTCGCGGTCGGGATCGTCGTGCGGCGGTCGGGATTCGTGCTCGTGCCGGTCGGCTTCGCCGGTCGCGAGCCGTTTACCGGCACAGCGCTCTGTGGGATGATCATGTGCCCGGCCAAGATGCGCCGGTTTGTCATCGGTGGACGCGCTGAAGCCGTCACCGCCGCCGTGTGAACACAACACTCGAACCGTCCGGGTCACGTGGAGCGCGCAGAGTTCCCCGTCCGGCACGAGGAGACTCATGGCATCGACGATCATGCGAGACAGTGACGCCGCGACGCGGGTGGGACGAGCCCGCGCCGACGGCTACGACGATATCGAGCCGCGATTGGCGCGGCTGGCGTCGATCCCGGCCGACGATCCGGAGCGCGCGGTGCTGCGCGAGGAGATCGTGCGATGTTGTCTGCCGCTGGCCGACCACATCGCGCGCAGATTCACCGGTCGCGGCGAAACCTACGACGACCTGCATCAGATCGCCTCGCTCGGTCTGGTGCTCGCGGTGGACCGGTTCGACCCGGACCGCGGATCGAATTTCCTCGCCTTCGCCGTCCCGACGATCATGGGCGAGGTGCGCAGGCATTTCCGCGACCACACCTGGGCGGTCCGGGTGCCGCGCCGGATCAAGGATCTCAAACTCACCCTCGGTCCCGCGGTCGAAGCGCTGTCGCAGCGTCTGGAGCGACCGCCGACCGCCGTCGAGATCGCCGTCGAACTCGACGCGGACCTGACCGAGGTGACCCAGGCTTTGCTGGCGGCCAACGCGTATCGGACCGATTCCCTCGACTGCGCCGCCCAGACCTCCGACGCAGAGACCTACGCCGCCCCGGTCACCGAAACCCTGGGCGACGACGACCCGGGCTACGGCCTGGCCGAGGACGCGCTCACCGTCGCCCCGCTGCTGGCCGACCTGTCCGATATCGACCGCGCGGTCCTGCGCCTGCGGTTCTTCGAAGGGCAGAGTCAGTCCCGGATCGCCGAACGGTTCGGTGTCTCACAGATGCACATCTCACGGACGTTGACCCGGATCCTGGCGGATCTGCGCGAACGCGCACTCGGAGACTGACGGGGGCTCGTCCACACACCTCGCGAACCCTCATCGACGGCCTGGCGGCCCTGTGCCGCCGGGCCGTTCTCGTCGGTGGTGATCGCGCCGAGGCGGCTTCGGGATCGCGACTTCTCGACTGTGACTTAGGTCACAGTTGGGTCGCGGTTGGTGCCCCGTACTCCAAAAGCTTTTCATATGTTTTGCGAAGTCTTTACCATTTGGGCGACCCGTGTTCCTTCGGGTCGCGTTCCACGAGAGGCTCGAGCTTCGCCCGCCACTCGCCTTCGATGCCAGTACATGTTCGACCGATGAACCGGATCCGTGAGATCCGGCGAAGGAGAATTATGTCCACCGACACCGATTCCGTACCGCGGACGTCGCGGCTCCACGCTCTTGTCCACCACCGGGTACTGCGTCACGACGTGCCCGCGTCGGTGGTTGTTTTCCTTGTCGCACTACCCCTTTCGCTCGGCATCGCGGTCGCCTCCGGCGCGCCGGTCGCCGCGGGACTGATCGCCGCGGTGGTCGGCGGCGTCGTCGCGGGCGCCGTCGGCGGATCGGCGGTACAGGTGAGCGGGCCCACGGCCAGCCTCACCGTGGTGGTGGCCGAATCCGTGCACCACTTCGGTTGGGCCGTCACCTGTTTCGTCACCGTCGGCGCGGGCCTGCTCCAGATCCTGTTCGGGCTCAGCCGGATCGCGCGCGGCGCGCTCGCCATCGCCCCGGTGGTCGTGCACGGGATGCTCGCCGGGATCGGCGTCATCATCGCGCTGCAACAGGTGCACGTACTGCTCGGCGGCAATTCGCTGAGCTCGTCCCTACAGAGTGTGATCCAGCTGCCGCATCAACTGATGTCGGTGCACAAGGGCGATCTGTGCATGGGGCTGGTCGTCATCGCCATCCTGATCTGCTGGAAATACGTGCCGCGACCGGTGCGTGTGGTGCCGGGACCGCTGGTCGCCGTGGTCGTGGCGACGGTGCTGTCGCTCGCGCTGCCGACCCACGTGGAGCGGCTGGTGCTCAACGGCTCGCTGGTGGACGCGATCGGCCTGCCCGCCCTGCCGCACGGCGGCTGGTTCGCGATCGGTATGACGATGGTGACCGTCGCGCTGATCGCCAGTGTCGAGACGCTGCTGTCGGCGGTCGCGGTCGACAAGGCGCGTCCCGGCGGGTCGACCGATTTCGATCGCGAACTCGTCGGTCAGGGCGCGGCGAACGTCACCTCGGGACTGCTCGGCGGCCTGCCGATCGCGGCGGTCATCGTGCGCAGCGTGACCAACGCCAACGCGGGCGCGCAGACCAGGGCCGCGACCGTATTGCACGGTCTGTGGATCCTGCTGTTCGCGGTGGCCCTGGCCGCGGTGGTGCAACAGGTCCCCAAGGCCGCGCTGGCCGGACTGCTCATCCTGATCGGCGTGCAGTTGGTCAAACTGGCGCATATCCGACTGGCGCGACGCACCGGCGAACTGTACGTCTACCTCGCCACCGTGCTCGGTGTGGTCTTCTGGAATCTGTTGCTGGGCATGCTGATCGGGCTCGCGCTGTCGTTCGCGCTGCTGCTGTGGCGGGTGGTCAGGGTGACGATCTGCGCCGGACCTGTCCCGGAGACGGGCCGCTGGAAGGTCACCGTCGACGGCACCTGCACCTTCCTGGCCCTGCCGAAACTGACCGCCGAACTGGCGAAGGTGCCCGCGGGCCCGCCGGTCACGGTGCAGCTGACCGTCGACTTCCTCGATCACGCCTCCTACGAGGTGCTCACCGAATGGGCGCGCCGTCGTGAATCCGAGGGCGGGACGGTCGATTTCGTGGAGATCGGCACCGCCCGCATGGCGGCGGCGCCCGCCGGACCGCCCGAGCGCGGCCACTCCCGGCAGGTGCTCGATCGGGTGATCGGTCCGCGGCGGCACAGCGGTGGTCGCGTCGACCCGATCGCCGCCGGTATCGCGTCCTATCACCGTGGTCACGCGCATCTGATGCGGCCGCATCTGAACGAACTTCGCGATCGTCACGATGCCCACTCCTTCTTCCTCACCTGCGCCGACGCGCGAATCGTGCCGAACGTGATCACCGACAGCGGTCCCGGTGATCTGTTCACCGTCCGCAATGTCGGCAATCTGGTGCCGGTCGGCGGCAGCGATATCTCGGTGGAGGCCGCGCTGATCTACGCGCTGGAGAAATTGGACGTCCGCGCGGTCGTGGTCTGCGGGCATTCCGGGTGCGGTGCGATGGAGGCGCTGCACCGCGAGGTGCAGGCCGATCCCGGCTTCGGCGACTGGCTGGCATACGCCCGACCGAGTCTGGACCGATTCCGGCTGGGACATCCGGTCGCGGTCGCGGCGGCACTCGCGGGCTTCGGCGAAGTGGACCAATTGGGCATGGTGAACGTGGCCGTCCAGCTGGAATCGCTGCTGGCCTATCCGGCGGTGCGCCGTGGCGTCGAGGAACGCGGTGTCGCGGTATCCGGGCTGTTCTTCGACCTGGCGACCGCGAGGGTGATCGAGGTGACCGTCGACGGGATCGCCGATTTCGACGACAGGGGCGCCCGCGTCACCGCCGAGCCGGTCTGACCTCCGATCCGTTATCGTTCCGTGATGTTCGATCCGGCGCCGCGCCGGGACGGCGGTGTGGAGCGGATCACATCGGAACTCTTGTATCGAACGAGACACTCCTCGGCAAATTCTCAGGTTTTGCTAAGTCTTTACCAATAATCTTGATCTGGTTTACATCTCGATCCGATGTCGTGTCGGGACCTGCTTCACCGCGAGATGCCGGTTCGCGGTCTATTGCCCAGTTGGACAAACGATCGTCAACCGAACTCGGTGCCGGGCCGTCGGGAGCCGTCCGCTCCCGCGCCACGCCGCCGAGTCGGCGAAGGAGTAATGATGGCTGTCGAGAACGATCTGGCCCCACCGGGATTCGGGGCTGAAAAGAGAACTACCGCAACACGATCCGATCGTCTGGCATCCATCGTGCGCCACGATCTGCCCGCTTCGATCGTGGTATTCCTTGTCGCGCTGCCACTTTCGCTCGGCATCGCGGTGGCCTCCGGTGCGCCCGTCGCCGCGGGCCTGGTGGCCGCGATCATCGGCGGTATCGTCGCGGGCGTCATCGGCGGGTCCACCTTGCAGGTCAGCGGCCCGGCCGCGGGCCTGACCGTGGTGGTCGCCGAATCCATCAGTCAATTCGGTTGGCGTGTCACCTGTTTCATCGTCGTCGCGGCGGGTGTGCTGCAAATCCTGTTCGGGCTCAGTCGAATCGCACGCGCCGCGTTGGCTGTCGCGCCGGTCGTCGTGCACGCCATGCTCGCGGGCATCGGCATCACCATCGCGCTGCAACAGGTCCACGTGCTGCTCGGCGGATCGTCGCACAGTTCGGCGTGGAACAACATCACCGAACTGCCCGCCCAGCTGATGTCGCTGCACGGCGGCGGCGCGTTCGTCGGCGGTGTGGTCATCGCGATCATGCTCGGCTGGCGCTACGTCCCGGCCAAGGTGCGGGTGGTGCCGGGGCCGCTGGTCGCGGTCGTCGTCGCCACCGTCCTGGCGACCGTGCTGCCCACCGGCGCCGAGAAACTCGTCCTCAGCGGTTCGCTGTTCGACGCCGTCGCGTTGCCGCAGATCCCGGACGGCGGCTGGTCCTCCGTCGCGGTCATGGTGCTGACGATCGCCCTGATCGCCAGCGTCGAAAGCCTGCTGTCGGCCGTCGCGGTGGACAAGATGCACACCGGTCCGCGCACGCATTTCGACCGCGAGCTCATCGGACAGGGTTCGGCCAATGTACTGTCCGGCCTGGTCGGCGGTCTTCCGGTGACCGGCGTCATCGTGCGCAGCGCCACCAACGTGCAGGCGGGCGCCCGCAGCCGGGCCTCGGCGATCATGCACGGTGTGTGGATCCTGCTGTTCTCGGTCGCGCTGGTCGGACTGGTCGAACAGATCCCCAAGGCGGCCCTGGCCGGTCTGCTGATCGTGATCGGCATCCAGTTGGTGAAACTGGCCCACATCAAACTCGCGCGGCGCACCGGTGACCTGCTGGTCTACGCGGTGACGGTGGTGAGCGTCGTGCTGCTCAACCTGCTGGAAGGCGTCATCATCGGACTCGTGCTCGCCTTCGGCCTGCTGCTGTGGCGGGTCGTGCGGGTGGCGATAGTGGCCGCGCCGATCCCGGCCTCGCAACGCTGGCTCATCACCATCGATGGCTCGTGCACCTTCCTCGCCCTGCCCAAACTGTCCACGGAATTCGCCAAGGTGCCCGTCGACGCCGACGTCACCGTCGAGATGACCGTCGACTTCCTCGACCACGCGGCCTTCGAGGCCATCGAGGAATGGGTGCGCCAGCAGGAGAGCAACGGCGGCAGCGTCGATTTCGTGGAGATCGGCAGCGTCCGGATGGCCGACGCGACAGCGGGCCCGCCCGCTCGCGGTTTCGGCCGCGCGGTATTCGAGGAGATCCTCGGACCGTGGCGGCGCGAGGATCGTCACCGCGATCCGCTGGCCGCGGGCGTCGCCGCCTATCACCGCAGCCACGCCCACGTCGTGCGTCCGCATCTCGACGAACTGCGCGACCGGCAGGATCCGGATTCGTTCTTTCTGACCTGCGCCGATTCGCGCGTGGTGCCCAATGTCATCACCAACAGCGGGCCGGGCGACCTGTTCACCGTCCGCAATGTCGGCAATCTGGTGCCCGTCGAGGGCGACGCCTCGGTGGAGGCCGCGCTGCTGTTCGCGCTCCAGGAACTGAACGTGCGAACCATCGTGGTCTGCGGTCACTCCTCCTGCGGCGCGATGGCGGCGCTGTACTCGGGCGCGCAGGCCGATCCCGGGATCAGCGCGTGGCTCGCGCACGCCGAGCCGAGTCTGGACCGGTTCCGGCACGAACATCCGGTGGCGGTCGCGGCCCGCGAGGCCGGATTCGGCGAGGTGGACCAGCTCAGCATGGTGAACGTGGCGACGCAGCTGGAGACGTTGCACCGTCATCCCGCCGTGCGAGCGGCGATCGCCGAACGCGGGGTCACGGTGTCGGGACTGTTCTTCGACATCGCCAGTGCCAGGGTCATCGAGGTCACCGTCGACGGGCTCGCCCACATCGATGACACCGCGCCGGACCCGATGACACCGGAGCTGGTCTGAGCGACCTCGTACGCTGGCGGTGTGAGTACGGATCTCGATCCCCGGTCCACGCCGCCGCCGACCGGTTGGCGTGCCTTCCGCGCGGGCGTGGCCGCGCGGCCTACGCTGAACCTCGCCTACCGGATCGGTGTCGGGTTCGTCGGCACGGCGGTACTGATCGTGGGAATCCTCGCTATTCCGTACCCCGGGCCCGGCTGGGCGATCGTTTTCGCCGGGCTCGGCATCCTCGCCACCGAATTCTCCTGGGCGCGCCACGCGCTCGGCTGGTTGCGGGATAAATATCGGCAGGTCATGGCCTGGTACACCGCGCGTGGCCCGGTACTGCGGGTGAGCGCGGCGCTGGCCACCGCGTTACTGGTGATCGCGACGCTATGGATTCTCGGCACATTCGGAATGGTCGGCGGCTGGATCGGAGTCGAATCGGAATGGTTGCACAGTCCCCTCATGTAGTGGGTTCCGTTCCCGGAACCACACTCACGCACCCGGAGTGGCTGACCGCGCGGATCGCGGAGATGGGCCGGTCCTGGGGGACCACCACGCCGCGCATCGCGGGCACGCTGTGGTGGTGCATGACGGCCTCCGCGCTGGTCGAACAGCTCGTGCGGGCCTATATCGACGGCGAGTCCACGCCGACGCCGGAATTGCGGAACCTGGACTGCGACATGCGACCCGACGGTGGCGTGGAACGGGTGCGGGTTTCGGCGGCGACCGGGGACGCCCGCGCCGACGGCTCCGAGGTCCGCGCTCCCGCCGAGGGTTTGCACGACACGCTCGCCACGGTGATCCCGCCGGTGGCCGAGGTCTCCGGCGCCGGTGTCGCCGCGCTCTGGGCGATCGTCGCCGACGCCATCGGCAATCGCGCCATCGACGCGGGCGATCCCGCCGCGGGCAGCAGGCTCGCCGCCGAGATCGGCGGGAAGTTGCCCGCGCCGCGTTTCGTCGATGTCGGTGGGCGCACTTTCGTACGCAGAATCTCCTGCTGCCTGGTCTTCGAGGTTCCCGGCTGCCAGATGTGCACCAGTTGCCCCAAACGTCCCGCCGCCGACCGCGCGGCCTTGCTCGAGGCGACGGCCGCCCGGAGCTGAGGAAGCCCGAACCTCGCGCCGTCCAGCCGTACGGCGTGAATGCGCGCGCGGCGCGGACGGTTAGCATGGTCGCGCCGGAGCAAACGTGTCTCCGGTGATGACGCGCGCGGGAAAGACCCGCCCACGAGAACGTCAAGGAGTGCGCTGCCGTGACCACCTCAGCACCGATCAGCCCTGCCGCCCTCGTCCGGGTGCAGGCCGGGACGACGGCGGGCGCCGCGGTGCGGGAGGCCGGTCTGCCGACGAAGGGCCCCGACACCGTCGTCGTGGTGCGCGACGTCGAGGGCGCGCTGCGCGATCTGTCCTGGATCCCCGAGACCGACGTCGAGGTGGAGGCGGTCACCGCCGCCTCCGACGACGGCCGCAGCGTGATCAGGCATTCGGCCGCGCACGTGCTGGCCCAGGCGGTGCAGCAGGAGTTCCCCGAGGCGAAACTCGGCATCGGCCCGCCCATCAAGGACGGCTTCTACTACGACTTCCGGGTCGAACGCCCCTTCACCCCGGAGGATCTGGCGAAGCTGGAATCCCGGATGAAGAAGATCGTCAAAGGCGCGCAGCGCTTTTCGCGTCGCGTGGTCGAGGTGGACGACGCCAGGGTCGAATTGGCGGGCGAACCGTTCAAGTTGGAGCTGATCAGCGACAAATCCGGGATCGACGATCCGGAGATCATGGAGGTCGGCGGTAAAGAGCTGACCATCTACGACAATCTCGATCCGCGTACCGGCGAGCGGATCTGGGCCGACCTGTGCCGCGGCCCGCACATTCCGACCACCAAATTCATTCCCGCCTTCAAACTCACCCGCAGCTCGGCCGCCTACTGGCGCGGTGACCAGGAGCGCGAGGATCTGCAGCGGATCTACGGCACCGCCTGGGAGTCCCAGGAGGCGATGGACGAGCACCTGCACCTGCTGGCCGAGGCCGAACGCCGCGACCACCGCAAACTGGGGCTGGAGCTGGATCTGTTCAGCTTCCCCGACGAACTCGGTTCCGGACTGCCGGTGTTCCACCCCAAGGGCGGCATCATCCGCAAGGAACTCGAGGAGTACTCGCGCCGCCGCCACGTGGCCGCCGGATACGAATTCGTCAACACCCCGCATATCACCAAGGGCCACCTGTTCGAGGTCTCCGGACACCTGGACTGGTACCGCGACGGCATGTTCCCGGCGATGCACCTCGACGCCGAATTCAACGAGGACGGCACCGTCCGCAAACCCGGCCAGGACTACTACGTCAAGCCGATGAACTGCCCGATGCACAACCTGATCTTCCGGGCGCGCGGACGGTCCTACCGGGAGCTGCCGCTGCGGCTGTTCGAATTCGGCTCGGTCTACCGCTACGAGAAGTCCGGCGTGATCCACGGACTCACCCGCGTACGCGGCATGACCCAGGACGACGCGCACATCTACTGCACCAAGGAGCAGATGCACGCGGAGCTGACCGGCACCCTGCAATTCGTGCTCGATCTGCTCAAGGACTACGGCCTCGACGATTTCTACCTGGAGCTGTCGACCAAGGATCCGAAGAAGTTCGTCGGCTCCGACGAGATCTGGGAAGAGGCGACCGAGACCCTGTCGAAGGTCGCCTCGGCCTCGGGCCTGAACCTGGTTCCCGATCCGGGCGGGGCCGCCTTCTACGGCCCGAAGATCTCCGTGCAGGCCAAGGACGCGCTCGGGCGCACCTGGCAGATGTCGACCATCCAGCTCGACTTCAACCTGCCCGAACGTTTCGACCTCGAGTACACCGCCTCCGACGGCACCAAACAGCGTCCGGTGATGATCCACCGCGCGCTGTTCGGTTCCATCGAGCGGTTCTTCGGCGTACTGACCGAGCATTACGCGGGCGCGTTCCCCGCCTGGCTCTCGCCGGTCCAGGTGGTCGGCATTCCGGTCGCCGAGGCTTTCGCGCCGCATCTGGACCTGGTCGTCGAACGGTTGCAGGACGCGGGGATCCGCGCCCAGGTCGATCGCAGCGACGACCGGATGCAGAAGAAGATCTTCAACAACACCGCCCAGAAGGTGCCGTTCATGCTGCTCGCCGGCGAGCGTGACGTGAACGCGGGCGCGGTGAGCTTCCGCTTCCGCGACGGCACCCAGGTCAACGGGGTGCCGGTGGCCGACGCGGTGGCGACGGTCATCGCGTGGATCGCCGATCGCAAGAACGCCTCGCCGACGGCGGAGGGTTTCGAGATCGTGTCGGCGGAGCGGATATGAGCGAGCGGCCCGCGCCGGACGGCTTGGAAGAACTGGACGGCATCGTGGACGACGGCAGCATCGTGGACAGGGGCGCGGGCGAACCCGATCGGCTGCAACGACTCTGGACCCCGTACCGGATGTCCTATATCGCCGAGGCGGCCACCGCCCGTCCGGCGGATTCGACCGGGCATCCCTTCACCGACATCCCGATGATGTCCGACGAGGACGGCCTGATCATCGCGCGCGGCGAACTCGTCTACGCGGTACTCAACCTCTACCCGTACAACCCGGGGCACATGATGGTCGTGCCCTACCGGGTCGTCGCCAACCTGGAAGACCTCACCGACGCCGAGAGCGCCGAGTTGATGGCCTTCACCCAGCGGGCGATCCGGGTGATGAAGAGCGTGTCCAGGCCGCACGGTTTCAATGTCGGACTCAATCTCGGTGGTGTGGCGGGCGGATCGCTGGCCGATCACCTGCACCAGCACATCGTGCCGCGCTGGGGCGGCGACGCCAATTTCATCACCGTCGTCGGCGGGGTCAAGGTGATGCCGCAGTTGCTACGGGAGACCAGGGCGCTACTCGCGCAGGCATGGAAGGAATCGGAGTGAGCGATCGCGTGGCCGCGGTCATCGAAGCCGCCCGGGTGGCCAACCCCGGTACGCGGCCGCGCACGGTCGAGCGGGAAACGGACTAGAGGTGCTGAGCTTCTTCGGCCGCGAGGCGTTCGCGAAGGCGACAGCGCCGCTGGGCAAGGCATTGGTCAAGACGGGGCTCACTCCGGACGCGGTGACCGTCATCGGCACCACCGCCTCCATCGCGGCCGCGCTCACGCTGTTCCCCAGCGGGCACCTGTTCTGGGGCACGATGGTGATCTGGCTGTTCGTCATGTTCGACATGCTCGACGGCGCGATGGCCCGCGCGCGCGGCGGCGGCACCCGATACGGCGCGGTGCTCGACGCGACCTGCGACCGGGTCGCAGACGGCGCGATCTTCGGCGGGCTCGCCTGGTGGGCGGTCTACCACGAGAACAACAGGGCGCTGCTGTTCGCGACGCTGGTGGTCCTGGTGACCTCGCAGGTCATCTCCTATGCCAAGGCGCGCGCCGAGGCGAGCGGACTTTCCGCCGACGGCGGTCTGATCGAACGCCCGGACCGGCTGATCATCGTGCTGGTCGGCGCGGGTTTCACCGGAATCGGCGGATACTGGGATATCGAGTGGCTCACCTGGGCGGTGCACGTCGCGATGTGGATCCTGGCGGTGCTG
This sequence comes from Nocardia noduli, assembly GCF_019038455.1. Lineage (NCBI taxonomy): Bacteria > Bacillati > Actinomycetota > Actinomycetes > Mycobacteriales > Nocardiaceae > Nocardia > Nocardia noduli. The sequence continues at coordinate 18,043 of NZ_JAFMPL010000004.1, read as the reverse complement.
AGCATCGTCACGGTCTTCCAGCGGGTGCTCGCGGTGCGTAATTCGCCGGGCGCGCGTGAGGTGATTCCGCCCACGAAACCGCGGGGTCCGGATACGGGAGACACGGCCTCCGGCGCGGCGGACGCGGCGGGTCAGCCGTCGTGAGATCGCCGGGCCACGGCACGGGTGGCGGCGAGACGCTCGGCGCGACAGGAGGATCCGGGGGATGAGCGAGGTCAGGGCCGTGCTGTCGGACCGGGCGTACGCGGCCGGTTGGCGGTTGGTGCGGGCGCTTCCCGAACGCACGGCGCGCGTGCTGTTCGACAAGGGCGCGGACCGGGCGGTACGCAAGGGCGGTCCGGCGCAGTTGCGGCGCAATCTGGCCCGGGTGATCGGCACCGCCCCGGAGGCGGTTCCCGACGAGTTGGTGCGCGCGTCGATGCGTTCCTACGCGAGGTATTGGCGCGAGGCGTTCCGGTTGCCGTCGATGGATCACACGAAGGTGCGCTACCACGTCGGCGGGTTGGAACATCTCGACGCGGCGCTGGCGGCCGGGCGCGGGGTGATCCTGGTGCTGCCGCATTCGGGCAACTGGGATATGGCCGGCGTGTGGCTGGTGCAGAACTACCAGAACTTCTCCACGGTTATGGAGCGACTGAAGCCGGAATCGTTGTTCGAACGTTTCGTGCGCTACCGGGAGACCCTCGGATTCGAGGTTTTCCCGCTGACCGGTGGCGAGGAACCGCCGTTCCCGCAGTTGGCGGCCCGCCTTCGGGACAACAGGATCGTGTGCTTGTTGGGGGAGCGCGATCTCACCGGGCGCGGCGTGCCGGTCACCTTCTTCGGCGAGCGCACCTGGATGCCCGCGGGGGCGGCGAAACTGGCCGTGGAGACCGGGGCCGCCATGATTCCGGTGCACGCGTGGTTCACCGTCGACTCCGACGGGCGCGAGGACTGGGGTCTGAAAACCGAAGCGCCGATAGATGTCTCGCGCGGGGTGGAGGTCGCGACGCAGGCGCTGGCGGACCGGTTCGCGGCCAATATCGCCGAACATCCCGCCGACTGGCATATGTTGCAGCCACTCTGGGAGGGTGACCTGTCCGCCGAGCGGCTGGCCCGTATCGCCGAGGTTCGGCGTGACGGCCGGGCCGCGGCGGGAAATCCGGTCGCCGGGGGCACAGAGGAGGGCACACCGTGAAAATCGGGATGGTATGCCCCTACTCCTTCGACGTGCCCGGTGGTGTGCAGGCCCACGTGGTCGAACTGGCCCGCGTCTTCATCGAGCGCGGACATCGGGTGAGCGTGCTCGCACCCGCCTCCGACGGGACGCCGCTGCCGGATTTCGTCGTCTCGGCGGGCCGTGCCGTCGCGATCCCGTACAACGGATCGGTGGCCAGGCTGTCGTTCGGTCCCATGGCCTACACCAGGATTCGACGCTGGATCGACGGCAACGATTTCGACGTGCTGCACCTGCACGAACCCAACGCGCCCAGTCTGTCCATGCTCGCGCTCAAGATCGCCGAGGGGCCGATCGTCGCGACCTTCCACACCTCGACCACGAAATCGTTGATACTCAGCACCTTTCAGGGGGTGCTGCGTCCGTATCACGAGAAGATCAGCGGCCGGATCGCGGTGTCGGAACTGGCGCGGCGCTGGCAGGTGGAGGCGCTGGGCTCCGACGCGGTCGAGATCCCCAACGGCGTCGACGTCGCCGCGTTCGCCCGCGCGCCGATGCTGTCCGGATATCCGAGGCCGGGCCGGACGGTGCTGTTCCTCGGCCGCTACGACGAGCCGCGCAAGGGGATGGCGGTGCTGCTCGGCGCGCTGCCCGAGCTGGTGCGACGCCATCCCGAGCTGGAGATCCTGATCGTGGGTCGCGGTGACGAGGAGCGGCTGCGCCGTGAGGCGGGCGCGCTCGCCGGACATCTGCGTTTCCTCGGTCAGGTGACCGACGAGGAGAAGGCCTCGGCGATGCGCAGCGCCGATGTGTACGTCGCACCCAATCTGGGTGGCGAGAGTTTCGGCATCATCCTGATCGAGGCGATGGCCGCCGGAACCCCGGTCGTGGCAGGTGAATTGGACGCCTTCCGCCGGGTACTGCGCGACGGCACCGCCGGTGTGCTCGTCCCGGTGGGGGATTCGGCCCGGCTCGCCGCCGCGATCGATTCGCTGCTCACCGATCGGGAGCGCCGCGACGAACTGGTGCGCACCGCGACCAGGGTGGTCGGCGAATACGACTGGCCGGTGGTGGCCGAACAGATCCTGCGCGTCTACGAGACCGTCGCCGTCGGAGATGTCAGGGTGCGTGCCGCAGGATGATCACGTTCTCCGCCACCACGGTCCTCGTTCTCGCGCTCATCGCGGCGGTGATCGTCGCGATCGGCATGTGGGCCTACTCCACCGCCAATCGGCTCGACCGGTTGCACGTGCGCTCGGACCAGTCCTGGCAGGCACTGGAGGGCGCGCTCGCGCGGCGCGCGGTCGTGGCCAGGGCCGTCGCGATGGCGATCGCCGGGCCGGTGTCCGATCCCGCTCTCGCCGAACAGGCCAGGGCGCTCACCGCCCTCGCCGGACGGGCCGAACGCGCCGGACGCCCCGATCGCGAGACGGTCGAGAACCAGCTCTCGGTGGCGCTGTCCGGGATCGATATCGCGCAATTGCGTCCGCAACTGGTCGCCGAACTCGCCGACGCCGAGGCCAGGGTGCTGATCGCGCGCCGCTTCCACAACGACGCCGTCCGCGACACGCTGGCGCTGCGCACCCGTCGTCCGGTGCGCATCCTGCACCTCGGCGGTACCGCGCCGCTGCCGACCTATTTCGAGATCACCGAGCGCGTCACCCCCGCCGCGTCGACCGGTCTGGCCGTCGACACCATCAGAACCTCGGCCAGGGTGGTGCTGCTCGACGAACGCGACCGGGTGCTGCTGATGCGCGGACACGACCCGGTCACCCCGGACATCTCGTTCTGGTTCACCATCGGCGGCGGGGTCGAGCCGGGCGAGACGCTGCGCGGCGCCGCGGTGCGCGAGCTCTGGGAGGAGACCGGGCACCGGGCCGATCCGGCGGCGCTGCGCGGGCCGATCTGGCGACGGGTCGCGGTGTTCCCCTTCAACGGTGAGCTGATCCGTGCCGAGGAACTGTTCTTCGCGTTGCGGGTGCCGTCCTACGAGCCCGAGCCGGGGAACCTCACCGCGATCGAACGCCGGTCCATCACCGGTCACCGGTGGTGCGCCCCCGCCGACATCCTCGCGCTCGAGGCGTCGGGGGAGATCGTCTACCCCTACCACCTGGACGAATTGCTCACCGAGGCCGTCGCCGCGTCCTCGGGTGCGTCGGATCCGGAAGTGCGGTCGATCCGGTAGGGCCGGGTAGACCACTGTGATGTGATTCACTATCGTGATAGCTTCGTGACTGGATCGCGCTCGCACGGGTAGCCCTGTTGTCAGGACGACACCGGAATGTCCGGTGTCGGCGCTCCCCGACGATGTGGGGCGGGTCCAGTGAGGTGGAGGTAACTCATTCATGTCGTACCTGCTGTTCGATTTCCTGCTGCCGCTCATCGGAGCCGAGGGCGCGGAGTACTGGGCGAAGCTGCTGGTCGTCGATCCGATCTGACCGATCCGGTGTAGCTGACGGTTCGCTTGCGGGACAAGCGGATTCGTTCGGCGATCGTCGGTCGCGGTGCGATCCACCCGGCCGGGGTCGGTGGCTGCCGCCCGCCCCGGAGAGGTCCACCGCGGCCTCGCGCCGGGGGTTTCGTCGCTCGCGCCCCGCGCCGACCAGACCAGTGGTCCGCAACTGGCTATCAAGTGGCATTTCCGGCACGCCTAGAATTGGGTCGATTTCCATCCGAGCGACCCGATTGGCGCCAATGACCCAGGAGTTAGCCGTGACCACGCCCGAAACCACCAACACCGTCGGCACCGCCCGCGTGAAGCGCGGAATGGCCGAGATGCTCAAGGGTGGGGTGATCATGGATGTCGTCACCGCCGAGCAGGCCAAGATCGCCGAAGACGCGGGCGCCGTCGCGGTGATGGCGCTCGAGCGGGTTCCGGCCGATATCCGGGCCCAGGGCGGCGTCTCCCGGATGAGCGATCCGGACATGATCGAGGGGATCATCGCCGCGGTCTCCATCCCGGTGATGGCGAAGGTCCGCATCGGCCATTTCGTGGAGGCCCAGATCCTGCAGAGCCTCGGCGTCGACTACATCGACGAGTCCGAGGTGCTGACCCCCGCCGACTACGAGAACCACATCGACAAGTGGAACTACACGATTCCGTTCGTGTGCGGCGCCACCAATCTCGGTGAGGCGCTGCGTCGCATCACCGAGGGCGCGGCCATGATCCGGTCGAAGGGGGAGGCGGGCACCGGTGACGTGTCCAACGCCACCACCCACATGCGCCGAATCCGCCAGGAGATCCGCAAACTCTCGTCGCTGCCCGCCGACGAACTGTTCGTCGCCGCCAAGGAATTGCAGGCGCCCTACGAACTCGTGCGCGAGATCGCCGAAACCGGCAAACTGCCGGTCGTGCTGTTCACCGCGGGCGGTATCGCCACCCCCGCCGACGCCGCCATGATGATGCAGCTCGGCGCGGAAGGCGTCTTCGTCGGCTCCGGCATCTTCAAATCCGGCAATCCGGCCGAGCGTGCCGCCGCCATCGTCAAGGCCACCACCTTCTACGACGATCCGGATGTGCTCGCCAAGGTGTCGCGCGGTCTCGGCGAGGCGATGGTCGGCATCAACGTCGAGGAGATCGCCCAGCCGCACCGGCTGGCCGAGCGCGGCTGGTAGTCCGCGCAACGATCCCAGCGAACGACCGTCGATCATCGGCGGTCGTTTCGCCGTTTCCGGCGCGAGTGTGGCGGTGCGGGAACGATTTCGAGGCGCGGCCGACGCTGTCGCGGGCCGACTCTTCGGACAGGCACATCGGAGCCTTACCGTTCCCACAGAACCGCTGGATAGCTTCGGGTCCGGTGCCGTGGACATCCGGTGACGTTCACCCCGGACGTCGCGGCACGAGTTTCGGACCGACGAACGCAAAGGACGAGCAGTTGAAGCTTCGTAAGACCGGACGTATCGCGATAGCGAGCCTGGCCGTCACCGCCGCGCTCGGCCTCACCGCCTGCGGCACCGACGACAGCTCGAACAACGCCGAGTCCGCACGCGCCTCGACCAGCGCCAAGGTCGCCGCGCCGACCGCCGACCTTCCCCCGACTCCCACCCCCGCCGCGTTGAACGCGGAACTCCAGAAGGCGCTCGATCCGAGTATCCCGTCCTCGGAGAAGCTGGAGATGGTGCAGGGCGTCGAGGCCGATCCCGACCTACCCAACCGCCTCGCCGAGGCGTACAAGAGCACCGACGCGAAGGTCGAGATCACCGAGGTCACCGCGTTCGGCGACACCCTCAACGCGAAGGCGAAGCTGATTCTGAACGGCCAGGAGAACATCGCCGACGTCCCGTTCGTCGCGGAGAACGGCACGTGGAAGGTGCAGAAGGCGTGGGCGTGCACGATGCTGACCAATCTGGGGCAGCAGTCGGTCGCCTGTAGCTGATCGAGTGCGGCCGGGGCCGTCGATGCGCTCACCGTCGAGAGTCCCCGGCGGTGATCACCGCCGGTTCTCTCCACGGGGTGGGTCCAGCAGCGCGGGCCGGTCCGGATGGTCCCATCGCACCGAGAAATCCGCGGTGACCGGATTCTCCCGCCGATACCGCAGCAGGGGTTCGATGGTCCAGTGCTCGGAGTCCGGGGTCCTGCGGCGAAGCGCGGCCTCGGACATGTCGAGCCGAACGGTCAGATCGAAGTCCAGATCGCGCCCGAGCAGCATCGGGCCCGCGACGACGAGTACGGTGCCGGGACGCGCGTGCCGGATCGGCGTTCGCGCGGAACGATCGTCGCGTTCGTTCCACAGCGCGGGCAGCCAGCGGTCGTCGTCGCGCAACGCGTCGAGAACTTCGCGCCGTAACGCGGCGTAATCGAACCACGCGGTGCGATAGGACATTTCGTCGTCGCGGCCGAATTCGAGCCGCAGTGAGGCCGGGCGGACGAAATCGTGCAGCGCGACGACGTCCGCGCCGCGCCCGACGCCGCGCAGAGAGTCGGCGAAACGCCGCGCGAGCGTGACCGGATCCGCGGCGTCGGCTCCGTCGACGGCGATCACCGTGTGCCCGGTTCGATCGATGACGGCGGCGGTGACCGATTCGGTCAGTCGGTCCTGGGTGATCGCAACGAAATTCGGCACCCGACCATCAGAACAAAGGAACTTCCCGGCGACGCGGGCGGCACTCCCGATCCCGGCGCGAGGGTTGCGGTGTGATCGCCGCCCCAGCGGCCGACCGGGGTGAACGCGCCTCGGCGGGCTAATCTCAGCCCATGGCGACAATCGAAGAGGCGCTCGAGATCGAACGGCTGGAGCGGGACATCTTCCGTGGTGCGTCCACGAAGACCCAGTTGGAGCGCACGTTCGGCGGACAGGTCGCGGGTCAGGCGCTGGTGGCGGCGGTGCGCACCGTCGAACCGCGCTACCAGGTGCATTCCCTGCACGGCTACTTCCTGCGGCCGGGCAACCCCCAGGAACGCACCGTGTACCTGGTCGAGCGGATCCGTGACGGCCGGTCCTTCTGCACCCGCCGGGTCACCGGTGTCCAGGACGGCGACGCGATCTTCACGATGTCGGCCTCGTTCCACGTCGGTGACGCGGGTCCCACGCACCAGGACGTGATGCCGGTGGTGAAACTGCCCGACGAACTGCCCGATGTGCAGTTCGGCCTGAGCCCGGAGCGGCTGTGGGCGATGCGCGAATGGGAACACTGGGATGTCCGCCCGGTGCCCCAGGACGAGGTGCCCGCGCGGGACGGCGTCGTCTCCCCGCAGCAGGTCTGGTTCCGCTACCGGCACGCGCTGCCCGACGACCCGCTGTTCCACGTCTGCACTCTCGCCTACATGAGCGATATGACGCTGCTCGGATCCTCCAAGGTGATCCACCCGGACGAGCCGACCCAGAACGCCTCGCTCGATCACGCCATGTGGTTCCTGCGCCCGTTCCGCGCCGACGACTGGCTGCTCTACGACCAGTCCTCGCCCTCGGCGAGTTTCGGCCGCGGTCTCACCGGCGGCAAGATCTTCAATCGCCGGGGCGAACTGGTCGCCGCCGTCGTCCAGGAAGGTCTGATCCGCAACCTGCGCGAGGACTGAGTATCGGCGGCGTCACCGTGAGCGGGGACACAGCGACGCTGCTCGTAAGCTCTGCGAGGTGAACGCATCCTCGGTCACCGAACCCGCCGCCGATACCGCCGCGCCGACCTCGCGCCCTACGGTCGGCGTGCTGGCCCTCCAGGGTGACGTGCGCGAACATATGGCGGCCCTGACCCATTGCGGTGCCGACCCCGTGCTGGTGCGCAGGGAATCGGAGCTGGCCGCCGTCGACGGACTCGTGCTGCCGGGTGGTGAGTCGACCACGATCAGCAAACTGCTGACCGTTTTCGAACTGCTCGAGCCGCTGCGCGCCCGGCTGCGAAACGGTATGCCCGCCTTCGGTTCCTGCGCGGGCATGATCCTGCTGGCCTCGGAGGTGCTCGACACCCGACCCGATGCCGAACATCTTTCCGGCGTCGATATGACGGTGCGCCGCAACGCCTTCGGACGTCAGGTCGACTCGTTCGAGACCGATCTCGACTTCGCGGGCCTGGACGACGGGCCGATGCGCGCGGTGTTCATCCGCGCGCCGTGGGTCGAGCGGGCCGGATCCGGGGTCGAGGTGCTCGCGACCGTGCCGAGCGGACCGTGCGCGGGCCGGATCGTCGCCGTGCGCGAGGGCAATGTGCTCGCCACCTCGTTCCACCCGGAGGTGACCGGTGATCTGCGGGTACACGGCATGTTCGTCGATATCGTGCGCGCCGCGCGATCGGGCGGCTGAGTGGCCGGTGTGGGCGGCGGACGGATCGGGCCGGACGGCGTCCATTAGGCTGGTGGAGTTGTCCGTTCGGCCGCGACGGCCGAAACCTCCGGGTTCGCCGCTGCGCCGCGGGTAACGCACCGACGTCCAGACGCGCTACCGACCTGAAGGAAGTAGGGAATGAGCGGCCACTCCAAATGGGCCACCACCAAGCACAAGAAGGCCGCGATCGACGCCAAGCGGGGAAAACTCTTCGCGAAGCTGATCAAGAACATCGAGGTCGCGGCTCGAACCGGTGGCGGTGACCCGGATGGCAACCCGACGCTGTACGACGCCATCCAGAAGGCGAAGAAGTCGTCGGTCCCGAACGACAACATCGAACGTGCCCGTAAGCGCGGCGGTGGTGAAGAGGCGGGCGGCGCCGACTGGCAGACGATCATGTACGAGGGTTACGGCCCCAATGGTGTCGCGGTCCTGATCGAATGCCTCACCGACAACCGCAATCGCGCCGCGGGCGAGGTCAGGGTCGCGATGACCCGCAACGGCGGCAATATGGCCGATCCGGGTTCGGTCGCCTACCTGTTCCACCGCAAGGGCATCGTCACGCTCGAGAAGAACGGTCTCTCCGAGGACGACGTCCTGCTGGCGGTACTCGACGCCGGTGCCGAAGAGGTCAACGACCTCGGTGACGGCTTCGAGGTCGTCAGCGAGCCGACCGATCTGATTCCGGTCCGCAAGGCGTTGCAGGCCGCGGGCATCGACTACGACTCCGCCGAGTCCGGTTTCCAGCCCTCGGTGAGCGTGCCGGTCGACGTCGACGGGGCCCGCAAGGTCTTCAAACTGGTCGACGCGCTGGAGGACAGCGACGACGTGCAGAACGTCTACACCAATGTCGACCTGTCCGACGAGGTGCTCGCACAGCTCGACGAGGACTGATCACGTTCGAACCGGGGCGGTCCGCATGGCGCGGACCGCCCCGGTTCGCGTCTATTCCGGGGTGAGACCCTCGTAGTAGGCGCGCATCGACGGGAAGTAGTCGTCGAAGGCGGGTGGTCGCGCGCCGTCGCGCGCGGTGCCGAACAGGTCGAGGTAGTACTCCCAGCCGGGACCGACGTGCGAGACCATCCCGAGTTCCTTCGGGCTGTTCAGGTGCTGGGTGAACCGCAGTTCGGTGACCCCGCCCGATTCGGTGAGCGCGAATTCGAGGAACCACGAACCTTCCTCGTCGACGGCCGAGATCTCCAGCCGCCGCGGCGGTTCACACGCGCCGATGCGCATCTCCGTCCACGGTTCGCCCTCCTCGAAGGCCATCTGGACCTTGATCATCCGGCCGGGGCCCGCCTGCCCTTCCCACGGGCCGTACCAGCGCGCGGTGCGCTCGGATTCGGTGAGGCTCGCCCAGACGTCCTCGATCGGGGCTCTGTAGCTGCGGCGCAGGACCAGGTCGGCGCCCGCCTCGGTGCCGAACAGTCGGCCGGAAGGTGTGGTCATGCCGTGTTCTCCTTCGTCGTATCCGGGTCGACCGCTGCGGCGCGGCGTTCGCGCCTGGTCCGGTAGACCTCGGTCTCCAATGCGTCGAGATGCCCGGACCAGGTGTCCGCGCGCGTGATCGCGGCGATCCAGTCCGCGAGTTCGGTCAACGCCGCCCGATCGAGCGTGTAGTAGCGCTGTCTGCCTTCCAGTTCGTCGCGCACGAGACCGCTTTCGCGCAGCACCCGCAGATGCCTGCTGATCGCGGGCCTGCTGATCCGGAATTCCGCCGCGATGGCGCCCGCGGTGAGCCGGTTCGCGCGCAGCAGTTCCAGGATCCGCCGCCGGACCGGATCGGCGATCGCTCCAGCCACTTCGTCCACGAGAGAAGCGTAACCACTTGGTTACCCTTTGTCGAGTGTGTCCGCCCGCGATGTCGGTCGGCAGAATGGGGTCATGGTCTCTGTGACGCTCGTCCGCGGTGACATCACCGAACAATCCGTCGACGCCGTGGTCAACGCCGCGAATTCCTCGTTGCTCGGCGGCGGGGGAGTGGACGGTGCGATCCATCGGAAAGGCGGGCCGGAAATCCTCGCCGCGTGCAGGGCTTTGAGAGCTTCTCACTACGGCAAGGGTTTACGGACCGGGCAGGCCGTCGCCACCACCGCGGGACGGCTGCCCGCCCGCTGGGTGATCCACACCGTCGGTCCGGTGTGGTCGGCCACCGAGGACCGCTCCGATCTGCTCGCCTCCTGTTATCGCGAATCTTTGCGTGTGGCAGACGAATTGGGTGCCGAGACGGTCGCGTTCCCGGCCATCTCCACCGGAATCTACGGCTGGCCCATCGATGACGGTGCGCGCATCGCGATCGACACCGTTCGATCGACCCCGACGACGGTGCGCGAAATACGTCTTGTTGTGTTCGACCACAACGCTTTTGGAATATTCGAAGATCAACTCTCGGCCACCTGACGCCGGGGTAGAGTCGCCTCGATCGAGTGGAGCGCAGGGAGGAACTCGATGGAGAACCGCAATACGCCACGTCAACTCGAACGAGCGCAGGATTCGCCGCGCAACCCGCTTACGCGGGTAATCGTGATCGCCGCTGCCGCCGTCGTCCTCGTGATCGCGGGGGTCGGAATCCTCTTCGCCGTCGGTGGCGGCGAGGAGGACACGGTCACCTATGTCTACGAGGTCTCCGGAACCGCGGATACCGCCCATATCAGCTACAACGTCGGTACCGACAAGCTGACCGAGGTCCCCGGTGCCGCGCTGCCGTGGCGGCAGTCGATCACCGACTCGGCCGGTTGGGCGGGCATCAGGGTCAAATCCGGCACCGATACCGGCAAGATCACCTGCCGAATCCTGCTGGGCGGCAGGGTCGTCGACGAGGAGACGGCTATCGGCTCCGCGACCTGCACCTACGCGGACTGACCGCGCACGACCCGTCCCGGCCGGTCGTCCGTGTCGCTGGTGACCCGCCCGAACCCCATCCACTAGACTCTCGAACAGTTGTTCGTGTCTGCGAGAGGGGTTTTCGTGCGGGTGATGGGCGTCGACCCCGGGCTCACCCGGTGCGGGCTCAGCATGGTGGACGGCGGCGTCGGACGTAAGGTCACCGCCATCGCCGTCGACGTCGTCCGGACACCGCCCGAACTCGATCTGGCGCATCGCCTGCTCCAGGTCGCCGACGCCGCCGAGTCCTGGATGGACACCCACCGGCCCGAGGCGGTGGCCATCGAGCGCGTCTTCGCCCAACACAATGTGCGGACCGCGATGGGTACCGCGCAGGCGGGCGGGGTGATCGCGCTCGCGGCCGCACGCCGGGGCATCCCGGTGGCGTTCCATACTCCGAGCGAGGTGAAGGCGGCGGTCACCGGCAGCGGCACCGCGGACAAGGCGCAGGTGACGGCGATGGTCACCCGCATCCTCGGACTCGCGGTCGCGCCGAAACCGGCCGACGCGGCCGATGCGCTCGCCCTGGCGATCTGTCATTGTTGGCGGGCGCCGCTGCTGGCCCGGATGGCCGCGGCCGAGGCGCAGGCCGCCGCGGCACAGCGGCGGTACACCGAACGGCTCGCCGCCCAACAGGCACAGCGGCTCGCCGAACAACGGAAGGCGGTGGGCGGGTGATCGCGTCGGTACGCGGTGAGGTGCTCGAGGTCGCCCTCGACCACGTGGTGATCGAGGCGGCCGGGGTGGGCTACCGGCTCAACGCCACACCCGCCACCCTGGCCACGCTGACCCGTGGCGAGGACACCCGGCTCTACACCTCGATGATCGTCCGCGAGGATTCGATGACCCTGTTCGGCTTCGCCGACACCGAAGCGCGCGACCTGTTCGGGCTGTTGCAGACGGTGTCCGGTGTCGGGCCCCGGCTGGCCATGGCGGTACTGGCCGTCCTCGAACCGGAGGCGCTGCGCAAGGCGCTGGCCGAGAGCAATGTGGCGGCACTGACACGGGTGCCCGGCATCGGTAAACGCGGGGCCGAGCGCATGGTCGTCGAATTGCGCGACAAGGTGAATCTCGTTCCGGTGCAGGCGGGCCCACCCGGATCGGTGACACCGGCGATCGCGCCGGTGCGCGATCAGGTGATCGAGGCGTTGACCGGGCTCAGCTTCCCGCTCAAACAGGCCGAGCAGGCCGTCGACACCGTGCTGGCCGAACAGCCGGCCGCGGGGACCTCCGTCGCGTTGCGCGCGGCGCTGAATCTGCTCGGTAAGAACCGCTAGGCGGCAACGAATATGGAATACGAAGAGGAAACGCCCGAATCCCAGGTCACCGCGAGTTATCTGCGGTCGGACGGGGAGGTCGAGGCGAGCCTTCGCCCGAAATCGCTCGACGACTTCATCGGCCAGCCGCGGGTCCGCGAACAACTCGCGCTGGTGCTGCGCGGCGCGAAGCAGCGTGGCAGTACTCCCGATCACGTGCTGCTCTCCGGACCGCCGGGACTCGGCAAGACGAGTATGGCGATGATCATCGCGGGCGAATTGGGCACGGCGCTGCGCCTGACCTCCGGTCCGGCGCTGGAACGCGCGGGCGATCTGGCCGCGATGCTGAGCAATCTGGTCGAAGGCGATGTCCTGTTCATCGACGAGATCCACCGCATCGCCCGGCCCGCCGAGGAGATGCTGTACCTGGCGATGGAGGATTTCCGCGTCGACGTCGTCGTCGGCAAAGGGCCCGGCGCCACCTCGATCCCGCTCGATATCGCCCCGTTCACGCTGGTGGGCGCGACGACCAGGTCCGGCGCGCTGACCGGTCCGCTGCGCGACCGCTTCGGTTTCACCGGCCACATGGATTTCTACGAGCCGCCCGAACTGCTGCTGATCCTGCAACGCTCGGCCCAGATCCTCGGCGTCGAGATCGACGTCGAGGCCGCCGCCGAGATCGCGGGCCGTTCCCGTGGCACGCCCCGTATCGCGAACCGTCTGCTGCGCCGGGTCCGCGACTACGCCGAGGTCCGCGCCGACGGGCGGGTGAACAGGGCGATCGCCCGGGCCGCGCTCGCGGTGTACGACGTGGACACCCTCGGCCTGGACCGTCTCGACCGTGCCGTGCTGGGCGCGCTGGTCCGCAGTTTCGGTGGCGGACCGGTCGGTGTCTCCACCCTCGCGGTCGCCGTCGGCGAGGAGTCGGCGACGGTCGAGGAAGTGTGCGAACCGTTCCTCGTCCGCGCGGGGATGATCGCCCGCACGCCCAGGGGACGGGTCGCGACCGCCGCGGCCTGGGAGCATCTCGGGCTGGTTCCGCCCCCGGATCTCGTCTTCGGCGCCATCGAGGTTCGTGGCCGCGAATCCCACCCGACTCTGGACCTGTTCGACTGAATCGGGGTTCGGTCCCGCTCGCGCCGAGGTCGCCCGCTGTCCGTTTCGACGGCGGACCTCGCAGGCCGGGCGGCCGAGTCGGGTCCGGCGGGCTAGAGTCGATCGGGTGGCGGTGGTCCAGACAGTCCTCGAGCGAGTGCCCGAGCCGGTTCGTTCCCAGCTGATCCTGCATCGGGAGAAGCTCAAGTTCGCCTTGGTCGGCGCACTGACCTGGTTCATCGATACCGGTGTGGTGTACGCGACGAAGTTGACCGTCCTGGGCGAGAAGCCGCTGACAGCACGACTTCTCGGTGTGCTGATCGCCACGATCGCGTCCTACGTGCTCAATCGCGAGTGGTCGTTCCGGACCCGCGGCGGCAGGCAACGTCATCACGAGGCCGCGCTGTTCTTCGCCGTCAGCGCGCTCGGCATCGGTGTGACACTGCTCCCGCAGGCGATTTCGCTCTATATCTTCAATATCCGGGTGCCGCACGTCGGTCCGGTCACCCAGGCGGTCGCGAATTTCATCACCGGCCAGATCCTCGGCGTGCTGCTGGCGATGGTGTTCCGTTTCTGGGCCTTCAAGCGCTACGTGTTCCCCGACGATCTGCGCGAAGCCGAACTGCACAGCATCCAGGGCTGAATCGGGCCGCTCGCCCGTCCGCGCGAGCGCTGTTCAGCGGCGCGGTCCCATATGTTCCAGCGCGATCACGACCAAGTCGAGGAAGGCGTCGACCTCGTCGCGCTGATATCCCCGCGTCCCCAGTCGCGCGTCGGTGAACTGCACCGATTGCACGTCGCCGACCGTCAGGCTGCCCGGTCCGCCGTGTACCAGGGTGGCCGCGACGAGATCGAGGAACGCGTCCACCTCTTCCTCGTTGTAACCCCGGTGCCCGACCGGAGCCTGGCTGAATCGCATCAGGTGCACGTCGTCGTAGGTGAGCAGCGGGGCGGGGCGATCCGATCCGCTTCCGCCCGCGGGCACCGGCCGTAGCCCGCGCTGGCGATATTCGAGTTCGACGCGCACCCGATCGAGGAATTCGTCGACCTGATCGGCCTGATATCCGCGCCCGCCGAAGCGGGGGACGTCGAAGACGACATTGCGCACGGTGTCGGCGGTCATCGAGCCTCGCCCGTCCAGTGTCGCCGCGACCAACTCCAGAAAGGTGTCCACCTCGTCCGCGTCGTAACCGCGATGGCCCACCGATGGCATGGCGAAGTGGATCCGGCTCACATCCTCGGGAGTCATCACCCGCGATATTGTGTCAGGCTCGTCATCCGAGGCCGATCGGTTGGCTCTATTTCGTACTGCACGGTCTCTTGTGAACACTTCGCCCCCATGCGAACCGGTCCTGCCTGTGTCCACACTGTAGCTCTCACCGGCCCGGCTCCTCAGTCCTTGCGAACACCGTCGATGAGCAATCTGCGGATGGCCACGTTCAGCGCGGCTATCGCCGATTCGTCCGGATCGCGCAGTCCGTGCACGATGCCCGCGAGCAACATGCCGGTGATAGCCCGGGCGGTATTCAGCGTGTCGAGATCCTCTCGGAGATAACCGAGTTCGACGCCGTGCTCCAGATAACCCGCGGTGAGGGTGTCGGCGGTGTCCAGTAGCCCATACAGCCGCGCGGTCAGTTCGTCGTCGATTCCCGTCGCGTGGAAGAGCAACAACTGGGCGACCCGCCGGTCCTCGACGAGTATGTGCGTCAGCGCGACGCCGATCCGGTCGATCTGCGCGCGGTATTCGTCGAGTGTGGTCGCGGCGTCCGGGGCGTTCTCGGTGCCGAGCGCGCCGACGATCCGCGCGGCCAGATCGTCGATGACGTGGTCGATGATGTCGCGCTTGTTGCTGAAGTAGCGATAGAACGTGCCGTGGCCGATACCGAGTTCGGTGGCGATATCGGCGATTCCGGTGGCGTGATAGCCGCGTTCCGCGAACTGGACGAAGGCGGTGTCGATGATGTCCTGGCGCAATTCGGCTTTGCGTCGTTCGGCCCGCGTCGGTGGCTTCGTCACCAGGCCGATGATACAGTCGTCAGCAACGGAATGATGTGTCATTCTGTGATGAACGATTCAGTCGAGGCTGGATCCCCGACGGTTGATTCACCTTTGGAGGTTCGACGTGGCACCTCGGTACGACGCGGTCGTGGTCGGTGCGGGGTTCGGCGGTATGGGCGCGGGCATCCAGCTCGACCGGCTCGGCCTGAGCGATTACGTGATCCTGGAACGCGAGAACGATCTCGGCGGTACCTGGCACGTCAATCACTACCCGGGTCTGGCCGTCGATATCGCCTCGGTCACCTATTCGTATTCCTTCGAGCCCAACCCGTACTGGTCGCGCCTGTTCGCGCCGGGCGCGGAACTCAAGAAATACGCCGCGCACGTCGCGGACAAATACGGCCTGCGCAGGCGGATGCGCTTCGGCGTCGTCGTCGACGGCGCCCGCTGGGACGCCGATCAGGAGCACTGGGTGGTCACGCTGGCCGGCGGCGAGACCGTCACGGGCCGCTATCTGCTCACCGCGACCGGCTTCCTCTCCCAGCCCTACACCCCGCCCTTCCCCGGTATCGAGTCCTTCGCGGGCAAGATCATCCACACCACCGCGTGGGAGGACGATTTCGATCTCTCCGGGCGCAAGGCGGCCGTGATCGGCACCGGCGCGACGGCGGTCCAACTGGTTCCCGAGGCGGCGGCGAAGGTCGCCGAGCTGACCGTCTTCCAGCGCACGCCGATCTGGGTGGTCCCGAAGGTCGATGTGGCCATCCCGGCTCCGGTGCAGAAGTTGTTCGCCAAGGTGCCCGCCGCGCAGAAGGTGGCGCGGATGGTGAACACCTCCCTGCTCGAGGCGTTGATGGTCCTCGGCGTGCTGCATTTCGAACAGGCAAGACCGATGAATCGGGCGGCGGGACTGCTGGCCAAGGCGCATCTGCGGGTGCAGGTGCGCGACAAGGAGATTCGCAGGAAACTCACGCCGCACTACGACTTCGGGTGCAAGCGGCCGACGTTCTCGAATTCCTACTTCGCCGTGTTCAACCGGCCCGATGTGCGGCTCGAGACCGAGTCCATCGACCACATCGAGGCGGACGGGATCGTCACCGCCGACGGGCGCAGGACCGAGATCGACACCTTGATCCTGGCCACCGGCTTCGACCTGTGGGATGTGAACTTCCCCGCCATCGAGATCATCGGCCGTGACGGGCGCGACCTCGGAAAGTGGTGGCGCGACAACCGCTTCCAGGCCTACGAGGGCATCACCGTGCCCGAGTTCCCGAATTTCCTCAGCCTGAACAGTCCGTATTCCTACAGCGGCCTGTCCTACTTCACCACCATCGAGGCCCAGATGAAGCATATGGGCCGGTTGCTGGGCGAGATGCGCCGTCGCGGGGCGAAGACCTTCGAGGTCACCGAAGCGGCCAACGCCAGATTCCTCGCCGAGGTCACCGAACGCCTCGGATCCTCGGTCTTCTACGCGGGCGATTGCTCCACCGCCCGCAGTTACTACTTCAACCCGCACGGCGAGGCGGCGCTGCTACGCCCCAACAGCACAGTCAGCACCCATCGTCGCGCGGTCGGGTTCCCGCTGGAGGATTACACCTTCGGATCCGGCGCCGAGACGCCGTCGCGTTCCGCCTGAGATCGTCCGACCGCACCGGCGGAATCGGCACGCCGGGGCGCCCGCCGAGCCGCGTGCACTCGACCAGCGGGATGTCGAGGGTGTGCGGGTGTGGCGTCGGTGACACGAACTGGCAGACTGTGTGGGTACCTGCCCATCCCCACCGATAACTAGGGACTGACTTCGACGATGGAACTCCTGTTTCCGCTGCTGCTGGTAGCCCTGCTCGTGCCGATGTTCCTCGGCGTCCGCCGTCAGAAGCGGGAGGCCGAGAAGGTCTCGACGATGCAGGAAAGCCTCAAGATCGGCGACTCGGTCACCACGACGTCGGGTCTGTACGGAACCGTCGTCGACCTGGATGACGAGACCATCGATCTGGAGATCGCCGAAGACGTCGTCACCACCTGGCTGCGCGCGGCCGTCCGCGATGTGCGCACCGCGGAGACGACCGACGAGACCGGCGCCGACGAAGCGATCTCCGCGAAGTCCGGTACCGACGAGTCCGGTATCGACGACGGCGACGAGATCCCGGCCGTCGAGGAGTCCACCACGCAGACCGAGACCCGGCTGACCAAGGACTAGATCGCCCGTCCCGGTGCGTTCGCGCCGGTACGTCGCCGTGCGGGTGCCGTGCCCGCAGGCAGCGCGGGGCGTGTCCGCCGCCGTCGCTCGATGTTCCGGCGTGTGGCCGATCGCGAGTTCGACGCGCGCCCGCTTGTTCCACCCTCGACTTCCCGCCTAGGAGATACGTACTGTGCCACCTTCTCAGGGATCGGCGCATCCGCTCCGGTTGCTCGGCGTCTACGCCGCGTTGCTGGCCGTGATCTATGCGCTGGTGTTCTTCACCGGTGACAACTCCCCGACACCCAAACTCGGTATCGACCTGCAGGGTGGAACCCGGGTGACGTTGACGGCCCGCACGCCCGACGGCAGCAAGCCGAGCCAGGACAGCCTGCGCAAGGCCCAGGACATCATCGAGAGCCGCGTCAACGGCCTCGGCGTGTCCGGCTCGGAAGTCCTGATCGACGGCGACAACCTGGTGATCACGGTGCCGGGCGACGACAGTCAGCAGGCCAGGTCGCTCGCGACCACCGCCAAGCTGTACATCCGCCCCGTCCTCGACGCCAAGCAGACGGTGAACGGGAAGATCGCGACCGGAACGGCGGGTACCGGCACCGGCACGCCGCAGCTTCCCGCCACGCTGCCCACCGACCCCGCCGCGCCCCCGGCGACCGACGTGCCTCCGCCGCCCGCGGGCGGCGGAGGCACGTCGGTCGCCGGG